>CAYLVF010000187.1:0-5410 GCA_964387045.1 uncultured Melioribacter sp.
TCGAAACTATGAGGGAAAATAAAGGCGACATAAAGTTTTCAAATATGCAGGACGGGGTGTACAACATTTTTGACCTGCTCGGTTTTCCTATGCTTTACGAATTTTACAAAAATGAAAATGACGCCATTGAAAAGTTTAAAGAATTCAAATAAACGTGACTTCTAAAAATTACAATATTAATAAAGAGCTTACCGTTAAGAGCACCACTGATAATCTTGCCGTTATTAGAGAATTTATTAAAAATTCTGCAATAGAAAGCGGGTTCTCAAACGATACAATCAGCAAAATTTCACTCGCTGTCGATGAAGCCTGCACTAATATTATTAAACATGCATATAAATTTTCTCCCGACAGAGAAATAAAAATCCTCACACAGTTTAACGATTCAAAACTTACAATTCGTATAACAGACAACGGCAATAAATTCGATCCCAATCTAATTCCCGAACCTAACTTAAAAGAGTACCATCGGCAAAAGAAAGTCGGTGGATTGGGAATGTTTCTTATGAAGAAATTGATGGATGAAGTTCAATACAATACTCTTTCCGGCAATAAGAACCAAGTTGTTTTAGTTAAATATCTCGCATAATTTTATGCAAACTAAAGACCAAAATTCAGCCCTCAGAAATCTTTCGGCATTAGTTGATTTCAGCAATGTTATCAATTCCAGTCTTGATATTGAATTTGCATTCAGTAATCTTCTTTTAACTTGCCTCGGCAAATTCCACGCAACAAGAGGTTGTGTAGCAATTAAAGGTGAAGATAATTTTCTTCACGTTAGTTCTTCAAAAGGAATTCAGCAGGAACCATTAAATTCATTCCCCGCTGTAAAATTATCGGATTATGACAACAATAAAGAATTCACAGCATTTCTTAAAAAAAACAAATTAGCTTTAACACAAAAAATTATTTCTTCAGATGGTGAAATCGGGTTACTTATTCTAGGTGAAAGAATTGACGGTTCAACCTACAGAGATGAAGATATAAATTTTCTCAAAACAATTTTAAATATTGCCGCAACGGCTATAGAAAATGCATGGTCGGTAGAAAAATTAAAACTACTTAATAGAGAACTGGATGGTAAAGTAAATCAATTAAGATCTTTGTTCGATTTAAGTAAAGAATTCAGCGGAATTCTAGAAAAGGATATGGTTGGGAAGCTTTTGGTCTTTTCGATAATCGGTCAGCTAATGGTTTCAAAGTATGCGGTGATTATTTGCGATGATTCCAAAATAGAGTTTCTCGAAAATAAATTTCCGCAAGAGAAACTCGAACCAGCATTAAAAGATTGTATGCCTACTGAATTAAAACAAGTTCTTCAACAAAGCGACATAGAAAAGAAATTCCCAAAATTATTTGAGCTCGGAATAACGCTTGTGATTCCGATGCAGATTAAAGGCGCAACAAAAGGACTTATTTTACTTGGTGAGCGAAGAAGCGGATTGAAATTTTCCAACACAGATGTTGAGTTCATCTCCTCGGTTGGAAGTTTGGCAATTATTTCAATCGAAAATGCAAATCTTTTTCAAGAAGCAATTGAAAAGCAAAAGTTAGAAAAAGATTTAGAATTAGCCAGAAACATTCAACAAAATCTTCTTCCTAGTAAAATTCCGCTAATGAAAAAATTTGAAATTGCCAGTATTAATAAGTCGGCAAAGCAAGTCGGTGGTGATTATTATGATTTGATTAAGCTGGATGATAATAGATTGCTTTTTGCAATTGCGGATGTTTCCGGTAAAGGTGTACAAGCGGCTTTACTGATGGCTAATCTTCAAGCATTTCTGCAAGCTGTTGTAAAGCAGAACTTTCCGTTGGATGAAGCGACTAATCTGATAAATGATTTAGTTTCCGGTAATACGACAATGGGAAGTTTTATTACATTCTTCTGGGGTATTATTGATGATTCAAAAAACGAATTGAAGTTTGTTAATGCCGGTCACAATCCTCCCTTGTTAGTTAGAAATGGTGAAATAACAAAACTAAAAAAAGGGGGAATGATTTTAGGAGTTATTGAAACTGTAATTCCTTATGAATCCGACATTGTTGATCTTCAGAAAGATGATATATTGATTTTATTTACCGACGGGATAACGGAAGCAATGAATAAAAATTTTGAAGAATATACCGATGAACGATTGGAAAAACTATTATCAAAAATGAAGCCTGATTCGGCACAAAGTACTCTTGATGAAATTATTGACGATATAAATAAATTTACCGCCGGGGCAGAGCAGTCGGATGATATTACTTGTCTGGTAATTAAACATAAGTAGGTAAGCTATCAGTACTTTTTTAGCAAAATATCGCACCAAGTTACGAACACCAATTTTTTATGCGTTGTTGATACTCGGTATTTTCAATCTTTACTTTACACTCGAAATTATTCCGCAATCCAACGATGAATGCTTATGGATACAAAAAAGAATTGACAAAGATAATGTTGGGATATTTTTTGAATTGGTAAAAAAAGAGGGGGTTACTTGGGAAGCGGGTATTCGCGATGGTGATAGACTTTTAGCAATTAACGGTGTTGAAATAAAGAACACAGGTTCAGCTCAATATCTTTTAAATCAAATTGCCGCGGGTGATTCTGCATATTATCTCTATGAGCGAGATGGAATAGAATATGAAGAATACGTTCAAATTAAAAAGTTGGTAAACTTCGGCTCACTATCATACATTCTTACTTCAATAATTTGGTTGATAGTTGGTTTTATTGCAATACAATCAAACCCGCAAGGAAAACTTCAATCATTATTTTATAAAATCGGCATCTTCCTTACATTTTTTGCCACTTCAAGTTTATTAAGCGATAACTTTAATTCAAATCCACTTTATGAATATGGTTGGTTGATATCGATAATTGTTATTGTCTGGATTTTTGCTGCATCCTTTTTACCTTTTTATATCATATCATTCTTTTGGATGTTTCCAAAACCTCTTCCGATTCTTAATAAGGATTTTGTTAGGAAGAGTTTGTATTGGCTTCCAAAAATTATTTTCTCATTCATAATGGTGCTCTTCGTACTTAATTTATTTGGTATTTGGGGGAGTTACATTTTCTATATCCGGCGTTATATTGATTTAATTCTCGGCAATCTCTTTATTGTTTCAGTCACTACCGGCTTTGTTTCGCTTATTTATTCATACACAAAACTAAAAGCTAAGAATGAAAAGAGACCGATTTTTGTAATTGTTGTTTCCTACACTCTAGCAGTATTAGCAATAATATATACGAGCACATTAGCCAATGAGTTGGCAGAAACTATTTTTAATAATCCGGAATTTTTTCTCCCGATTTTATTTGTCGCAGTACTTCCGCTCTCCTTCGGTTATTCTATTTTTAAGTATTCATTAATGGAAGTAAGTGATGTTATTAAGAATGCAATTTTTTATGGCTTCCTGACAGTATCGCTTGCGGCTTCCTATTTTCTTGTTATCTATATTCTTGGGTTAGGAATAAGTACCGCCATCTCTACTGAATATCAAGGAATTATTGCCGGAATAATTTTCGTAATATTCGCTTTGTTGTTCCAAAGCACAAAAGATAAATTTCAAGAATATATAACTAAGAAATTCTATCCTGAGCAGTTCGCAGCACAAAAAATATTGTTACAATTCAGCAGCGAAATTCCCACCGTTGTTGGAATGGAAAATATTCTTAATTATACTCAAAAGATTTTTATTGATTCACTTAAAATCAGAAAGTATGCCTTTTATTTAAATGATCCTATCGAACAGAAATATTGTCTTTTAAGAAGTTTTGGAGTTTACTCGCTTAGAGAGAAATTCTCAGACAGTAACTCAGCAATTCAAAGTTTGTTTTCTGCAAAAGATAATATGAATAAGTCTCGAGTGATTGAACAAGAAGAATTTAAAAATGTATTACCTGAAATTGCCGATGAATTAATTAAAGAATCAATTTATACAATCATACCTTTAGTTGTGAAATCGCGCATAATTGGGTTGATGTTATTCGGATTAAAATATTCCGGAGCCCGATTTGCCGGAAAAGATTTAGAGTTGCTCAATGCAGCAGCAAATCAAGTTTCTGTTGCACTAGAGAACGCTCGGTTATATGAATCAGAAGTAGAAAAGATGAAACTCGAACATGATTTGGAAAATGCGAGAAAAATTCAAGAGAGTCTTCTTCCAAAAACCATCCCTAATATTGAATCATTACAAATAGCCGGTTGTATGATTCCGGCTATGCATGTCGGTGGTGATTATTATGATTTTATAAAAGTATCTGAAAATAAACTCTTTATAGTTATTGGTGATGTTTCCGGTAAGGGGCTAGCAGCGTCATTCTATATGTCAAAACTTCAAACAATGGTACGTCTGTATTGTAACGAATATTCCTCACCCAAAGAAGTTCTCACTAAAGTGAATAAGATTATGTATGAGAGTATCGAGAGAAGTTGGTTCATTACCGTTGCCATTGGACTTTTTGATTTGGAGAAAAAGAAATTGTATTACTGCCGCGCCGGGCACACACCATTAATTGAAATGAATGTTAACAGTATTTTGCATTATCAATCAAAAGGAATTGGTGTTGGATTGGAAAAAGGTGATATCTTTGATTCTTCCCTGGATGAAATTGTAATAGACTTGAACCGAAAGCACAGCTATATTTTCTTCTCCGATGGTATCACTGAAGCAATGAATGAACATGACGAGATGTACGGTAATACTCGATTTGAAAAGTTACTCATTGAAAACTCACATAAATCTTCGAATGAAATACTTCAATTAACGTTGCAGTCACTCGAGGCATTCCGTACAAAATCTCCTCAGAATGATGATATTACGCTGGTTGTTGTTAAGTATAACTGATTAAACCTAATATTGGGAGTATCTTTCCTCATTATTTCCCGATTGTTTTTATCTCTACAAAACTATTCCTCTAACAGATAAGTAGAATTAGTCTTGGATTATATAATTAACGCCGCAAAACGATGGGCGGAAGCAACAAGACGGGTAGATATGGAATTCGGTATCTGTTACAGCGACGATTTAGATAAAGCAAAGATTGGTAATTCAAAAAGTATTAAGCAAAGATGACAGGGTGCTGACAGAACCGGCTCGGCAAATAGTTGTTGGTTCGCTCGGGGGACAGCTGCGTAAATATTCGGGTTCGTCCTTGGGTTAAGAAAGAAGATTCTTGGGGTTTTTATTTTGACATGACAGAAAGTGTTAAATAAACTTTTGATGCCGAAGGAATTACAATTCCGTTTCCGCAAAGGGATTTTCATATTTTTCGACAATCATTGAATTAATTTTTCTATGCCAACTTTAAAAGAAAAAACCCGAACTCATTTTTAAGTTCGGGGTTTATTTTAAATCTTTTAACTGCAATCAAACTAAAACTGTATCCCTTTCTTAATTCTCTTCGCATACTCTAATACAA
>CAYLVF010000188.1:0-5394 GCA_964387045.1 uncultured Melioribacter sp.
TGTTTATTCTCTTTACTTTTATAGCATTATTGTTTCTGGAAAGAAAAAAGAATTGGCGCTTTGGAAATATTTTTCTCTATTCCATTGCTTCGTCAATAATTGTTATTCTTCTCTTAACCCAATACAACTCTCTTGTTGAAAGAACATCAATAAAGAATACTGCTTACAACCTGACCAGGCAAAATGAAGACTTGCTAAGATTTGCCGTTCAGGAAACATTGATAAGAGCTATTACAGACCGGGAAACAGTTCAGTCATTTTATTATGATAATAAAAATGCCGGTTCAATTGCTTTCAAGTTATGGAGTAATAGTATTCTACAAAAAGAATCGTTAGGCAGTTCAATTTCCTTGCTTGATTACAATCATGATATAATCGGTTCTTTCGATTTTCGATTCAGCAAAGAATATGAAATCGATTGGGATAAATATTCGGTAGAACTAAGTGATTTACACGAAATAAAAATATTTGAAGAAAATATACTTTTCTCGGACAACAAAATTATCAGAGGAATAGCCACGGTTGAAGATGTTGAAGGAGTACTTGGTTTTATAACTGTGAGTGTTATATATGATTTAAGCTCACTTGGTTTGTTTGAAGCACCTGAGTTTATTGTTTCGGATGCGGGTGATATAAACGACTCAATAGATTTTACGAAACTTAAGATTTTCGATTTCCATCAAGGAACTTTGATTAACTCTATATCAAATTATAATCTTGGCGAAAAAGAAATCCTTTCTATTCTTGATGCACCCTTGAATCAATACGGTGAAGCATGGATTAACTTTGAAATTAACTTTGAAGATCATCTTGTTTTCGTTCTTAAAAGAGAAAGCAATGGTGTTAGCCGTGTTATTGCTGTTGCTCTTCAAGAAAAAGATTTAAGCTGGGGATTGTTTGACTTCTTTAAAATATTTTTTGTTCATATTCTTTTTATTCTTACTGCATTTACATTTTACTTTTCAATTCTTCTTATAAAGTATAGAAAATTAAAATTATCGTTCGCGGTAAAATTACTTCTCTCCTTTATATTTATTTCTTTGATACCGTTAGTCTTAGTTTCGTTTTTCTTCAGAAATATCACAAGCGAAAAAAATGACTATGCTATTGAATATAAATTGGAAAAACGCTCGATTAATGTTGCAAAGTATCTTGATAACTATTCAGTTAAGAGTTCACTCAATCTTGGAAGTGCAGCGGATAAAGCGGCGAATGATTTGGGAATTGACTTCACACTTTTTCGCGGTAATAATTATTTGTTATCGACAAAAAGCCAATTTTATGATGTAGGTTTGATTCCCAAGGTTATTAATCCTATCGCTTATCAAAGTTTATTTGCACAAGGATTAACGGCGATAATTGTCAAAGAGAAAATCGAGAATTATTCTTTCAACTCATTTTATTACAAAACAAGTTTGTTCGGTGAATATTATGTAATAAAAGTAACGGACGGTTTTAATAAAATAATGCTGCCGCTTTCCGGTGAGGAAGTTGACGTATATATTTTCATAAGCTATTCCGTTGCTATGGTCATCATTCTAATATTGGGATTTGTACTAACAAACCAATTTTCCAAACCAATAGAAAGACTGAAAAATGCTACGCGTTCCGTTGCTAGCGGTGATTTAAATATCGAAGTAAAAGCAACAAGTAAAGATGAAGTAGGCGAGTTGGTTAAAGGTTTCAATTACATGGTTAAAGAATTAAAAAGGAGTCAAGCAGAAATAGCCGAGTTTGAAAGAGAAACTGCTTGGAAAGAAATGGCAAAACAAGTAGCGCATGAAATAAAAAATCCGCTTACTCCAATGAAATTATCCGTTCAGCAATTGATTGCATCTTATAACGATAAATCACCAAAGTTCGATCAACTGTTTGAAAAGGTTACTAATACTATTATTACTCAAATAGAAACATTAAAAAATATTGCCTCCGAGTTTTCATCTTTTGCACGAATGCCGAATCCCAAATTTGAAGTTGTAATAGTGAACGAGATTGTAAAGGACTCTGCAAATTTGTTTAGTGATGAAAAAATAACTATTGAAATATCAGGCGGTCAATATAAAGTAGAAGCCGATAAAGACCAGCTAAAAAGGGTATTCATTAATTTGATAAGAAATTCTATACAATCAAATGCAGATAGAATAAAAATTGAATTTTTTAGTATCGACAAGTTTGTTAATATCATCTTCCAAGATAATGGGACTGGAATTCAACCCGAAAATATTAATAAAATTTTTGAAGAAAATTTCAGCACAAAACAATACGGAATGGGGATAGGTCTAAGTATGGCTAAGAAAACTATTGAAAATATCGGCGGTGAAATAATCTTGAAAGAAACTAATCATAATGGTACGGCATTTCAAATAAAATTCCCGGTTGTATAATGCCCCGGTTAACTCCACATCAATTAGCGGCATTAAATTATAAAAATCATATATCGTTAACCGCTAATGCCGGTTCGGGAAAAACTTTTGTGTTGGCTAATCGTTACTTAGAAATTGCGTTAAAAGAGAATTTACCATTGAACAAAATTGTTGCAATTACTTTTACCGAAAAAGCTGCAGGTGAATTGAATAAAAAAATTGCAACGGAAATTGATAATAGAATTAATATCGAAGCGGACTCACAAAACTTAAAGAAGCTTCATAGAATAAGACGACAATTAACTTCCGCGAACATTTCTACAATACATTCTTTTTGCATTAATCTATTAAAAGAATTTTCACCCGAAGTCGGTATTGATGCAAATTTCTCTCCCCTTAATCAGCAGGATGCCGAAGATTTATTAGAGCTGACAATTGAGGAATTTCTATACAGCAACATTACAAACGGAAAGTATTCGCAAGATATCAAAGATATAATACGGTTACTTGGCGGTAAAAATAAATTTGTTAAAGAGCTGAAATCGTTAATAAAAAATCGTAAGCCGATTCAAAAAGTTGCAGAGGTTATTTATGAAAAATCGGATAAAGAAATTCACCGGTACTATTCACAACTAACGGAAAAGTATCTTGAAATTATTATCTCTAATGATATTACGCCGTTAGTGAAATTAATTAATGAAGTTAACGAAATTGTTTTGCTTAACGACGGACAAAATTCAGATGCAATTGAAATACGTCATTATATAAACTTATTTAATGGGGTAAATTCAATTCAATCCAAGTTGTCGCTTTTTGAGTCTATAACAAATTATTTTTTTACGAGAAGTTTTACCGTAAAGAAAAGAGGTTATCGAAAAGATTCTTATGGAATTGATGAATCAATAATTTCGGAAATAGAAAATAATTATGACGAAGTAAAGTTTGTTAATTCTATTTCTCTTGATGAAAACTATCTTCAAACACTTATTGGATATTCAAATCAGGTAATTAAAATTGTTTTACAAATTCTTATTGAATACGACGAACAAAAAAGAAAAAACGGTCATTTGGATTTTGAAGATATTTTATTGGTTACAAAAGAACTCACTTCAAAAGAAAATTTTGAGGAGTTGTTAAAGAATAAATATGAATATGTAATGATTGACGAATACCAGGATACAAATGAAATTCAGTACGAAATATTTATGCCGATTTTGAACAACTTAAAAAAAGGTAATTTGTTTGTTGTCGGTGATGAGAAGCAAAGTATATACATGTTTCGCGAAGCTGAGCTTGAAGTATTTTATAGAACAAAATCCGAAATAACAAAAATAAATAAAGACGGAAATTTATTACTTCCGCACAGTTTTAGAGTATCGCCGCCAATAGCTCTCTTTACAAATAATTTATTTGCCAAACTTTTTTCCGATGCAAACTTGATATACAATGAAGTTGAGTATAATGAGTTAATTTGTTCTCGCCCGATTGAGGAAAAAGGAAAAATAGAATTCTTAATCAACACAGAAAAAGATGTAAGCGAAGCCGCATTTGTTGCTAACAAAATATTAGAAGAGATAGATGAAAATGATTTAATCAAGTGGAATGAGTTTGCAGTCCTTTGCAGAAAAAGAAATGCTTTCAACGAACTTGAAAAAACATTTGATGATTACGGTATTCCTTATGTAATAGCCGGTGGTAAAGGATTCTATCAAAGACAGACCGTCTATGATGTTTATAACTATATTTCTTTTTTATTGAATCCCGGTGATGACTCAGCTTTAATCGGAATTCTTCGTTCTCCTTTTTATCTAATCGATGATGAAACCATTTATACTATTTCGTTATTAGATGGAAAAAATCTTTTCGAAAAATTTCGGATGTTTTGTGAAACTCATCAAGAATACAGACACTACTTAACACTTCTCGATAAACATATTAATTTAGCTTCATCAATAAGATTATCAGCACTACTGAGAGAAATATTCCGATCTTGTAATTATTGGGGTGTAACAGCATCAAAGCAAAATTACGAACAAGAAATATCCAATCTCTTTAAGCTCTTAAATTTATCAAGAAAATTTTCTGTACAAAGTTTCAGATCCTTGTATGATTTTAAAGTATTCTTGAATGAAGCTATCGCGTATTATGAAGACGAAGGACAAGCCCAGCTTAGCGATGCAGAAAATGCAGTTAAGATAATGACCTTGCATCAGTCAAAAGGGTTGGAGTTCAAGAATGTCTTTCTTTATAAATGCAATGAAAAATTAAGGGATGATTCAATCCGTTCAAAAAGCTTAGTCATTGATAAAATTTGGGGAATTTTAACCAAAGTACCTATTAACGGAAAGTATTTTTCAAATTATGTTTCTCCCGCGGCGGTTGACTTATATAGATTTGTTGAACACAAAAAACAAATAGCGGAAGCAAAGCGATTATTTTATGTGGGTGTTACTCGCGCAGTTGATAATCTTTATTTTACCGGGACTATACTTGAAAACAGAATTGAAAAGAATTCTTTCTTTGATTTTGTTAGAAAAGGGCTGAACACAGATCTGCAAGAAGATAAAATAATTCTGCAATCAAATTTGAGGTTTATGGCAGATGAAACAAAAGGCTTTGATATTTCTAACGAATCATTCCGTACTGAAATATTAGTGACTAAATCCTTTGAGAAGATCGAGAATAAAAGAAAAGAGAATAAATTCGTTGCTTCGTTCAGTGAAATAAAATCTCAACAAATAAACGATAACGAAAAAAATGAAATTGTATCCGCAACAAAGATTGCAATTTTTAATCAATGTCCTACTAAATATTATCTTACTTATGAATTGGGCTATACGGAACTTTTCAAACTAGCAAAAACTTTTATTAATGATTACGACTTCAAGTATACTGAAGATGAAAATCTTAGTATGTATGCAGATATAAGGGGACAGATAATTCATAAAGTTTTGGAAGAGGAAACAGAATTATCTCAGCTTGCGAATAAAATAAATAAACTTATAGAAAAATATTCTTATAGAATCGAGTC
>CAYLVF010000189.1:0-5372 GCA_964387045.1 uncultured Melioribacter sp.
ATGTTTCATCCAAAACTTGTTCTGCAATTTGATCCATTGCATTAATACCGTCACCAATTGTTCTTCCTTCGGTTAAACTTGCCGAAATAGTAGCAGAGACATAACGGTTAAATCTGAATAACTGCGGCGGTGCACTGGCTTCGGTAAGTTCCACTAATTGATCAAGCTGAATCAATTGATTTGTATTATTTCTCACGTATAACTTTCTAAGATCAACAGGTTGACTCTTATCTTCTTTATTAACTTGACCAATAACATAATACTGCTTACCGTCCTTAATAAAAAATCCGTAACGCTGTTCACTGAATGCAAGCTGCAGAGTTTGTGCAATATCGGCAACAGTAACGCCCATTTCGCGAGCTTTCGAACGGTTGATTTCAACAACTAATTCCGGTTTATTGAATTTTAAGTTAACATCAACGGCAGCAAAAGTCGGGTTGCTTCTTGCTTTATCTAAAAATTCAGGTATAACTTCCTTTAGTCTATCAAGATTAGGAGCTTGTAAAACATACTGAACCGGGAGACCACCTCTTGCAGTACCAATAGATTGATCTTGAATAACAAATGTTCTTGCATCACTAAGCTTGTTTGCAATCTTTGTAATTTCTGTAGCGACCTCGCCTTGAGTTCTTTCTCTTTCTTTGGCATTCACCAACCGTAAACGAATAAAGCCGCTGTTAACTGATGATGCAGCACCAAAACCGGGTGAAGTTATCGATATCAACGCATCACGCTCGGGAATCTTTGCCATAATTGAGTCAACGAATTTGTTTATATGATTTTCCATAAATTGGAAAGAAGAACCTTCCGGTGCAGTCATTGTAATACGCATCGCGCCTCTATCTTCCATCGGTGCAAGTTCAGTCTGAAGCATCCGTCCAAAAGTAAATATCATTATAGCTGCAAAAACAATAATCAAAAATGCCAACCACCTCTTACTCATAAACGAATTGAGTAAAGAACGATAACCGTTTTCCAGGTTTTTGAAAAACGGCTCGGTCATTGTATAAAACTTATTATGCTTTTCCCTTTTCTTTAATATTTTTGAACTGAGCATCGGAGTAAAAGTCAAAGCTATAAAAGATGAGATAATTACCGAACCGGCAATCACAACTCCGAATTCTCTAAATAATCTTCCCGTTAATCCTTCGAGAAACATAATAGGTAAGAATACGGATGCTAGTGCAACCGTTGTAGAAACAACCGCAAAATAGATTTCTTTAATTCCTTTTACACCAGCTTGAATTGGTTCCATTCCGGCTTCAATCTTTTTATAGATGTTTTCCAAGACAACAATTGCATCATCAACAACAATTCCGATTGCAAGAACTAATCCAAGTAATGTCAATACGTTAATTGAGTAACCCGCTAAATACATTATAAAAAATGATCCGATAAGAGAAATCGGGATGGTAATTATAGGAATTAATGTTGTTCTCCAATCGCGCAGGAACAAAAAGATAATTAATATTACAAGCCCAAAGGCAATGAATACTGTTTGCCGGACTTCACTAATCGATTCACGAATATAATCGGTAACATCAAAGCCAACGCCTAGTTCAATATCCTCAGGAAGATCTTTTTTGATTTGTTCAACCCTTTCGTAAAATTCGTCAACTATCTGAATTTGGTTAGCACCCGGCTGCGGAACAAGAACAACACCAACCATCGGAATACCATCACGTTTTAATAATGTTCTGTCATTTTCGGGATAGAGTTCCGCTCTGCCGATATCACTGAATCTAACTAATCTTGTATCATCTTCTTTAATTATAAGATTGTTGAACTCTTCGACAGTGGATAATCGTCCTAAAGTACGAATAGTTAACTCGGTATTCTTCCCCTCAATTCTCCCGCTCGGGAGTTCAATATTTTCACGGCTTAATGCATTACGTACATCAACGGCAGTAATTTGAAAAGCTGCAAGTTTTACGGGGTCCATCCATAGACGCATCGAATATCTTTTTTCACCCCAAATCCAAACTTCACTAACACCGTCAATTGTTTGAACTCTTTCCTTGAAAGTACGTTGAGCGATATCCGATAATTCAAGTAAATCACGCCTATCACTTTTAATATTCAAGAATACAATAGGAATAGCATCGGCATCAGCTTTGGTTACAATGGGCGGATCAGTATCAGGCGGTAAATTTCTTTGAGCACGTGATACTCTATCACGAACATCGTTAGCTGCATCTTCAAGATCAACATCAATCATAAACTCAACACGAATAGTACTTCTTCCATCGCGGCTTACTGAGGTAAGCGTTCTTATTCCGGCAATACCATTTATTGATTCTTCCAAAGGTTCTGTTATTTGCGATTCGATTACATCGGCATTAGCGCCGGTATAACTAGTAGATACCGTAATAATTGGCGGATCAACACTCGGGTATTCGCGGATTCCAAGATATGTATAGCCAATAACACCAAAGAGAACGATTGCTATTGCCATAACAGAGGCTAATACGGGTCTGCGGATACTTAAGGATGAAAGACTCATAAAATGACTTATCTAAAATTTCTGATTGTTACATCCGCACCGGGACGCATTTGAATTATTGCAGAAGTTATTACCGTGTCACCTTCATTAATACCATCAATAATCTGAACATCTGTATTTGTTCGCAAACCAATCTCAACTTTTGCGGGTAAAGCTTTACCTTTTTTGTAAAGGTAAACCAGTTCACCGGCTATATCCGGAACAATTGCTTCTGTAGGAACGGTTATACTTTTTGTGTTCTTATCAATCACAATTTCTACTTCGGCATAAGAACCGGGGATTAATACACCTGAACTATTATCTGCTCTTGCTCTAACTTTTAATGTCCTTGTAGAAAGATCTATTTTAGGATCGATAGCATAAATTTTTGCATCAAAGACTTTTTCCGAATTGGGAACTTTAACTTTTATAATCATTCCCTCTTTTACTTTATTAGCATGCTTTATCGGAACTGCAAAATCAATTTTTATCGGATTGGTTTTAGTAAGTATAGCAATATTAATTGCCGACGTTATATAACTTCCTTCACTGATTGAGCGAAGTCCAACAATACCATCGAATGTTGCGTAAATTTCTGTTTTCTCAATTTGTGCAGTCAACTGAGCTTTTTCAGCTTTACGCATATTTAATTCGTTAAATAAAACATCATATTCTTCTTGACTGATAAGATTTTGTTCGATCAACTGTTTTGAACGATATTCTTTATCTTCCGCTAATTTTAATTGTGATTCAACACGCATAAGTTGAGCTTGAAGATCTGCATCATTAATCTTAACAAGAAGATCACCTTTTTTGACGCGGCTTCCCTCTTCAAAATTTATTTTGATAACTTTACCCGGGATTTCAGTACGAAGTTCAATTTCTTCATCGCCTAGTAATGATGCATTCAAAAATATTTTATCTGATACTTCTGATTTTTTGATTATCAATCCTTCGGCGGGAATAGATTGGTTTTGAGTGTTCGAAGAAGCTTGCGCTTCGCTGCTATCCCAAGATATTTTCGGAAGAGCCATCAAGACAACAAATACAACTACAAGTCCCCAATAAATGTATTTTTTCTTCATAATTTTTTTCATTTTTTAATTCAGCAAATATACAAATAAAGAATCACTTTGGAAGAATTGCTGCCAATTTTTTCCTGATTGAAATGGATATAAAGGTTAGGTTATATAACTAATATACTCACGCAAAAATAATTCCGCCCACATAATATCGGCAGAGATCCAAAGAAGAATATTACTTGAAGAAAATACAAAATGTGATTGTCCCAACCCGCTGTATTTATAAATGATATGATCCGATAATTCAAAACTATCTCCTCCTTCGAATGGAGAAGGATAATTTTCAATTTTTTCAATCATCTGTAATAAAATTTCGTTTGCCTCATCGTCATTGTTATAATAGCTTATATAAATAACTGCACTTCCTTTTTGGGATGAATAAAATCCGATTTCATTTTCATCTGCAGCAACTGTACCATGGTGAAGTCTATTAACAAAAGATTCTCCTTCACTTCCCGTGAGTTTCTTCGTTAAAGAAAGCTCGAAAACTTCATTAGGTAGGTATTCTTTTTGAACACTGCAAGCAGAGAACAATAATAAAAATACTGCAATAATTATTTTTGAAAATCTTTTCATTGAATCACTTTAATAATTTTTTTAATCGTCTCTTGAACACTTCCGTTGATATCAAAAGTAATTACTTTTCGATTATTTTGCAGCAAAGCTTCTCTATCACCGAGCGCTTGTGCTCTTATCAATACGTCGAAAGTGATTGATGAATTATTACTTCTAGCATCATCCGGTATCGGTAAGTTTATATTACCGCTATTGATAAACTGAATAAAGATTCCCGAACCATCGTCCCCTTTGTGTAGTTGTCCGGTTGAATGTAAAAATCTCGGACCGAATCCGAATGTTGTCGGGATTTTATATTTCTTTAATAATTGTGAGCGAAGTTCTTGAAAGAGCTCAAAATTCTCTTCACCCGGGTTTACAAACGATTGAATAGATATATAATTCCCTTCTTTTACATCAGAGAATAATTTTTGAAATGCATCTTCAACACTATCAACTTTATTATCGTAGTAAATAGAAATATTTTCATCATAATAGCTAATTTCCGGCTGCGGCAGATTCCCTTTTTCAGCATACGAAGAAATTAAATTGCGCGCTTGTACTTTTGCCGATTCAACATTAGGCTGATCAAACGGCTGAATTTTCATCTTCCAACCGGCAATTGCAGTAGCAAATTCCCAGTTAAAAAATTCCGAACCAACTGTGTAAAGATCATCCCAAATAATTTCAATTACCGGGAACCCGTTTTTCTTCAATTCAAAAATATTTTTATCGAACGGGTTCTCATCTTTAAGTCTGAAATAAACAAATACTCTATCCTGGCTATAATAATCTGACGGCATAATTTCTTCAAGGTCAACAGGTAAAATTCCTTTCCCTATTTTACCGGTACTTTCTGCAATTAATTGTTCGAGCCATGCTCCGAATGATTTAATTTGATCGGAATATAAAAGAGTTAATTTATTTTTACCTTCGAGAGCGAGAGAGCCGGTTAAGGAGCCTAACACTGCGGCTTGGTTTTCCAATATTTTATTTTGTTCGGCGATTTTTGATTTGTTTATTGTTACTTCTGCTCTGCTAAGTAATTTTTCTATATCCACACCGACAAGTGCTGCCGGAACTAAACCAAATAATGATAATGCAGAATATCTACCGCCTATGTTTGGATCATTTAAAAATATCTTTCTGAATTTTAATTCCTCAGCCATTTTTTGTAAACCGCTGCCGGGATCGGTGATCGCGGCAAAATATTTCCCGACTTCTTTTTCACCTACTTGATTCAAAACGAAATT
>CAYLVF010000190.1:0-2454 GCA_964387045.1 uncultured Melioribacter sp.
AAACGATTACCAAATTACAAGAAAATAATATTTCGGAAGACTTGCAGCAGAAAGTAAAAGAAATATACGAAAGCTGTGAGTTTGCAAGATTCTCCCCGGCATCTCAAAATTTAACTGCCGAGCAAAGCATGTATGATGAAGCACTTAATGTTATTGTTAAAATTGAACATCAACTCAACTCAAAAAAGACAAGATGATGAAGAAGATTGAACTGTTGATTCTATTTACTGTTTTCTTTCACGTAACAATAAATTCTCAATCTGTTGAACAGTTGATGCAAGAGGGGAATCAATTTTATATAAACGAACAATGGCAGGATGCTGTTGAAAGCTATAATAAAATTTTAAATCAAGGTTTCGAGAGCGCGGCTCTTTATCATAACTTGGGGAATGCATATTTCAAGTTAGGAAATCTTGGTGAAGCAATATTAAATTACGAACGGGCATTAAAATTAGAACCCCGTGATGAAGATATAAGATTTAATTTACGGCTTGCAAATGCCCGTACAATAGATAATATAAAAGAAGTTCCGCAAATATTTATTGTTGAATGGTGGAATGATTTTGTATCCGTTTTCACGGTTTCCGGGTGGGCGTTTATTTTTCTTTTAATTTATTTGCTAATGTTAGCCTTTATCGGAATTTATTTCCTTTCACATAATATAAATCTGCAGCGGTTTAGTATTTACGGCGGAATTGCAAGTCTAATTTTAATCTTTATTACTTTATTAATTTTTATTTCTGCTTACGAAAGAGAAGCTTCAACAGATTACGGAATCATACTTGTTAATTCTGTTAATGTAAAAGCTTCTCCAACACCAGAAAGCAGCGATTCGTTTATCATTCACGAAGGATTGAAGTTCGAAATCCAAGATCAACTTGATGATTGGGTTAGAATAAAATTAGCCGACGGGAAAGTCGGATGGCTGCCAAGTTATGCGTTTGGAAGAATTTAACTTCATTTCTTTTTATACCTTCCGTAATAACCACATCATGTAAGTGATCAGGTGATTTATTTTTTTGGATAAAGTTTATTTCGAATAGTAACTTTTCCAAATATTTCACTATATTGAACCAAAATCGGATTTGAGGTGTTATAATATTATCAAAATGAAAGGAGTACCTTATGAAAAAGATTCTCATTATTTCGTTTTTGGCAATTGTTGCCTTTGGATTCACTTTCAAAGCTGATTCATATAAACCGGGAGAAACGAAATGCCCGTATATAAATGAGATTCATTCTCAAATAAAAAGTGATAAAACATCTTGCCCATATTTGGAAGGAAAAATAACTCAAGAAAACAAAAACGAATCTGATACAAAAAGTTGCCCATATACAGGTAAACTTGACAGTGATAAATCCGAGTGTCCTTTCTTAAACAAAGAAAGAAATCAGAAGACAGATGATATTACTCCGGTAAAGCACAAGCAGTTAAAAATTTCTTAGCTTCATTTCCATCGGGTTGATTGAAATCTGACATTCTATTGATGATTAAATTTTCATACGTTTTGATCAACCCTCTTTTTTAATTAACAATCCTAATCAAACACATCAACTTTTCTTATATTTGCAATCACTATGAAATCAAAATCAAAAAAATACAGCAACATTAAGTTAGGAATTGGTATCGGCAAAGGAGTAATAACATTTATTCTTATTCTTCTTTTTGTACTGCTTGGATATAGTAATTCACTTGAAGAATTAATAAGAAATTTTGTTCAAAACGATTACCTGGTATTACTTGTATTTATCTTTATTATTGGAATTTTTTCATCAATATTATTTTTCCCGATTAATTTTTACAGCGAGTTTATACTTGAACATAAATATGAGTTATCGAATCAAACATTCGTTAAGTGGCTTTGGGAAAATTTTAAGGGTACATTAGTTGCCGGTGCTATCGGTATTCCTTTACTATTGGCTTTTTACTTTTTCTTAAATCTATTCGGAAGTATTTGGTGGCTGCCTTTCGCTGGTTTAATGTTTATAGTGTCGGTTGTGCTGGCACAGATAGTTCCGATTATAATTCTCCCTCTATTTTATAAAGTTTCTCCCATAGAAAATGAAGAGTTGAAGGAGAGTATAATTCGTCTTGCAAACGAAGTTGGAATGAATGTTCAAAATGTATTTTCTTTTAATATGAGTAAAAACACAAAAAAGGCAAATGCAGCTTTTACCGGTCTAGGTAAAACTAAGAGAATTATACTCGGCGATACATTATTAGAAAACTATTCACAGGAAGAAATTGAAACGGTTATTGCCCATGAATTGGGTCATTACAAACACAAGCATATAATAAAAAATATTTTTATCGGAACAATATTTAGTTTTCTCACATTATTTTTAATTGCAACTCTTTACGAATTATCGCTTGAGTGGTTTAGCTTTACTTCAATAACTCAAATTGCAGCGCTACCGCTACTTACTTTGTGGGGAATGCTAATCGGATTAATT
>CAYLVF010000190.1:2464-5357 GCA_964387045.1 uncultured Melioribacter sp.
TCGAATATTATTTCTCGCAAATATGAATATCAAGCGGATGAGTATGCTGTTGTTTCAACAAAGAATCCCGAAGCTTTCAAACAAACACTAAAAAAACTCACCGAACAAAACTTGGGTGATGAAGATCCGCATCAGTTTGTTGAGTGGTTTTTTTACAGCCATCCATCAATAAAAAATCGAATTAAGGCGATTGATGCGGTCTCAATTTTGTAAAAATTATGTCTGAAAAATTTACATAGACTTAAAATGAGACAATCCCACATCTCTAAAAACTTCAATTAAAGTACATTATTAAGTCGGAACGGAATTTGTCCTTATTTCATTTCACATTACGCAAATTGCGATATATTTATTAATTTTAGATACAATTAAAAGGGCATACTTGTGAAGGAGTATTTGAGGGCACTCGTATATATTCTATTAACCGCTTTTTTTATATCATGTTCATTCAGCGGTGATGATGATTCGATCACGGAACCGACCGATCCAACTTTACCGCGGGCTCCGTTACCTTCTAATAATGCACAGAACCAATCCCTGGTTGTTACACTCTCTTGGATTTATGATGGTGCGGAAAGTTTTGATATCTACTTTAGTGAAAGAACACCTCCTAGGACATTAATAGCATCCAATAGAGTTCAAAATAGTCTGATTGTACCGGGGTTGGATTATGCAACTCGTTACTATTGGCAAGTTATTGCAAAACTTCCTGGTGGACAAAGAGTCGAAAGTCCAATCTGGTCATTCGTAACAAAACCACGTGGTACAACCGATGAAGGATACGTTCTTATTGATTACGGTCTTGAAACCGAATTGCCTTCTTTTGTTAATGTTTATTTTCAAGTTATTGATTTGAACGGAATCGGTATTGATAATCTTACCGCAAGTGATTTTGAAGTGTATGAAGATGGTGAAAAAATATCCGAAACCGAATCGGAACTCCAAATAATTAAATCAGATCAACTTCCCTATACATTACAGATAGTTTTGATGCTTGACAATAGTTCTAGTTTGTTAAATCAACTTGATGATATTATAATTCATGCTACAAATTTTGTGAATAGTTTAAGTCCCCAATTTGAGATGGCGGTTTTTAAATTTTCTGAAGACCCTGTTCTTATCCAAGATTTTACTTCAAACAAAGCTCTGCTTATAAACGCTATAAATGATATTCGTAATGATGTATTTGAAACTACGGATTTATACGGAGCTGTTATAGCCGGTGCAAACAAAATGGAAGATTCATTCGAACGTGACGAAATTATTCAGAGCGCAATGATAATCTTTACCGATGGGGACGACACACAAGCTGAACATACTTTAGCTGAAGCACTTAAAGCTGCTGGCAGTAAAAGAATTTATACAGTAGGTCTTGGTCCGGATATAAAACCCGAAGTACTTGAAAAAATTGGCAATGCCGGTTTCTTTGCAATTGGGGATGTTGGTGAATTGACCGATACATTTTTAGAAATTGAATTCGAATTGGAAAAATACGCAAATAGTTTTTACCAGCTTCGATACAAAAGTCCTAAACGCGGAAATAAATTGCATGACCTTCTTATTCAAATGGTGAACAATCCAAACAATTCTGTTATTAGGGGAACATTTAACAGTAGAGATTTTTTTTCAGTTAATGCCGGTTTATATATTAATCCAACCGCTACTAATCCTAATGGAATTTCTGAATTGACATTAATTGCAGGAGGCAGCCAACTTGTAAAAGCTGAAAGTTTTCATGGTGGAAATCCACCTGAATACGAATGGTTATCGCTTGCACCAAATATTGTGGAAGTGGAAGTGAATACTGATAATCCGGCTTATGCGACAATTAGAGCAGTTGGTTCTGCGGGTCAAAGTGGTGTTGTAAGGTTACGTGATATTGCAAATGGTTTTACTAAAGCGTTGACAGTTAGGATACAATAAATATGTCTGTTTCTAAAGATGAAATAAAAAATATTGCCAAACTTGCAAAACTGAACTTAAGCGAAGCGGAAGTAATTGAATTTACCGGCGACATGAATAAAATTTTAAACTATATGGATAAACTGAATGAACTTGATACTGACAACATTCGACCACTTTCAAATCCGCTTGAAACCTATAACGTTTTTAGAGAAGATGAATTAAAAAAATCGATAGATAGAGAAGATGCGTTGAAGAATTCACCCGGTAGAAACGATGAATTTTTTCAAGTACCAAAAGTTATAAAACCGGATAAAAAATAATTTATGATAGTTGGTATAATTCCAGCCCGCTTTGGATCATCCCGGTTGATGGGCAAACCCCTTGCAAACATAGGTGGTAAACCCATGATTCAGCATACATACGAAAGCGCCCGAAAATCAAAATTACTCGATGATATAATCATTGCTGTTGATGATGAAAAAGTTTTCAAAGTTGTAAAAGAATTTTGTAATCACGTTAAACTTACGCCAAAGGAAATTCCCACCGGTTCTGATAGAATTGCCCATGTAGTTAAAGAAATGACTTCCGCAAAAATTGTAGTAAATATTCAAGGCGATGAACCATTTATTCCGGGAAGAATGATAGACGAGGCAATTGAGCCTTTATTATTTGATACATCAGTTGAAGTATCTACGCTTGCAAAAAGGATTACAAGAGTTGACGAATTAACAAACCCTTCAATACCCAAAGTGGTTTTTGATTATAATAATTTCGCACTTTACTTTTCGCGTTCACCAATACCATTTGTAAGAGATGCTAAAACGAATTCAGAGCGGATTAAAAATTACGAGATTTACAAACACATCGGTCTATATGTGTATCGAAAAGAAGCGTTGCTAAAATTTACTAAACTGGAACCAACTGATCTGGAGCAAATTGAAAGACTCGAACAATTACGAATGCTTGAAAACGGTTTTAAGATAAAAAT
>CAYLVF010000191.1:0-5342 GCA_964387045.1 uncultured Melioribacter sp.
TAATCGAAAATCCATTTCGCTGGTCTGAAGATTTTGGACATTTCAATCAAAAGTATAAAGGAGCATTGTTTGGTTTGGGTTCCGGAGTTAATCAACCGCAGCTTCATAATCCCGATTATGATTTTCCGGATGATATAATTTTAACCGGTACAAAAATGTTTTACTCAATAATTACTAAAATTTTGGAAGACTAAATGCTTCAAACATCTCAAATAGAAATTAGTAAATCGGCTTTAAAACAAAATGTAAAATTCATTAACGAATATCTTAATAATGGCGTTAAGTTCTCCTCGGTTGTTAAAGGAAATGCATACGGACATACAATCGAAAAGTTTGTTCCAATTGCCGAAGAAGCCGGGGTTGATCACTTCTCAGTATTCAGTGCCGATGAAGCAAACCTAGTTAAGAATGTCTGTGCTGATTGTTCCGACATTATGATAATGGGCAACATTGACAACGAAGACTTACAATGGGCAATTGAAAAGGAAATTGAATTTTATGTTTTCGAAATGGATAGATTGGAATCGGCTCTAAGTGCTGCAAAGAAAATTAATAAGAAAGCAAAAATTCACCTTGAAGTTGAAACAGGAATGAACAGAACAGGATTCGATATCAATGAACTAAAAAATGCAATCAAAATTATAAAAGAAAATCAAGAATATATTTCTTTTGAAGGAATGTGTACGCATTATGCAGGTGCGGAAAGTATTGCTAATTATTTACGAATCCAAAATCAATTAAAGAAATTTAATCGAATACGCTCTGCAATTGAAAAAGAAGGAATAAGACCGAAGCGTTATCATTCAGCCGGTTCTGCAGCAACAATTACGTACCCCAAAACACAAATGGATATGGTACGACTCGGAATTCTTCAATACGGATATTGGCCTACTCGTGAGACATATATTCATTACATAAGTAAATACGGTGAACCTCGACAGCCACTTAAAAGAATTCTCTCGTGGAAATCCAAAGTAATGAATGTAAAGAAAGTGAAAACCGGTGAGTTCATTGGTTATGGAACAACATACCTTGCACAACATGAAATGAAAATAGCAAATATTCCAATAGGGTATTCACATGGTTTCTCACGTGGATTGAGTAATATCGGACGCGTTTTAGTTAACGGGCAGCGTGTGAGTGTTATCGGAATGGTAAATATGAATTTAATGACAATTGATGTAACCGGGTGCTCGAATGTTAAAAAAGGTGATGAAGTTGTAATAATCGGTACACAAGGAGAACTTGAACTTTCGGTTGCTTCTTTTAGTGAGTTAAGTGCTCAAGTTAATTATGAAACGTTAACAAGATTACCTGTTAACATACCGAGAAAAATTGTTGATTAGATAAACGAATTGTCGAATTTTGCGGATTTACGGATTTAGCGAATTGTCGATTATCAAATTGCTTTAATCATTTCCAAATCACTCAATCATCAAATCAACCAATCGCTCAATCAATTCCAAAGGTTTAAAAGAAGAATTACTCGTCTGCCAATTAGTTGTGAATACAAGAACAAGATCAAATTTTGGAATTAAAAAAATATATTGACCGCCATAACCGGCGCCAAAATTAATTGTAATATTTTTATAATTTTTTACCCACCATTGATACCCGTAATACTCACTATAATTTTCACCGATACCCGCAGTTTTAATATGAGGGTATAACATTTCATTGATGTACGCTGAATTTATTAGTTGTTTATCATACCAGAAACCATTTTTCAAAACGAGTAATCCAATTTTTGCAATATCGCGTGAAGTCAAGAACAATTCCGAGTTGCCGAGATTATAACCGTTTCTATCCTTTGTCCACTTATAATTTGTAATACCTAATGAATCGAATAAATATTCCTCGGCAAATTGTTCTGTTGACAATCCACTTTTGTCTGATATGATTCCGGAAAGCATGTGTGATAAGCCGGAGTTATAATTAAAAATTTCTCCCGGATTACTTTCCATTACTGTTTGAGTAATCATATATTCATTTCGATTACCTTTGTACAAATCCCAACCGGAACGGTACTTTCCACCAAAGTTATTCCACTCAAATCCGGCAGACATTGTAAGTAAGTGTTTGATTGTAATATGTTCTTTAAGGGAATCATTTACATTTTCAAAATACTTTGGAAAGAACTCTGAAATTTTTTGATCAACACTTTCAATCAATTCAAGTTCAATTGCTTTGCCGATAAGTAAGGAAGTAATACTTTTTGTAACTGATTTAATACTATGCAATTTATCTTGATTTCCATTACCAAAATATTTTTCATAAATCAAGTAATGGTCTTTGATAATGAGAAAACTTGTAAAATCATTTGTAATTTCTTGATGTTCATATAAAGAATTGACTAAAGAATCAACGACAACTGTATCTATTCCGGAATCAAGGATTGATTTGTTTTGCCATCCGTCAATAGGATTATAATTCCAATTTTGTTTCTTCTTATCTTCAACAATCTGTTCAACCGGTATTCTATCATCGTCGATTCCATTTCCGCAAGAAATAAATAAGGCAGTGATTAATATTATTATATTTGTATTTGTTCTTATCATATAAGTAAAATAAGCATAAATTTTCAAAAGGAATCGGATTTCATATCCTCTTTTTGCGAAATAATACTGAATAATGGGATTTTTTAGAATTGTTAAACTGAGAGAATTTGAGTAGTTTAAGTTGTTTGACAGAGGAGTGAATGATGAAATATCTACTTTTTGTATTACTATTTTATATTTCCCTTTCAGCTCAATTACAACTTACCATTAATACTGACAAAACCGAATATGAGTATGGTGAAGAAATAAAAATTACTTGCAAAGTAGAAAACCATACTGATTCAACCGTTACGTTTTTTGCAAGTAATTTCCTGACCTGTCAAGCTGAATTCATTTTAAACGATTTCGATTCATACGAATGGGGAACATGCTTACCAACAGTTGAAGAATTAATTTTCCCTCCTTATAGCAATATTCAATATTCATGGACTATTGATCCGTACGTTTTTGGATTACCGGAAAAAGACGGCATTCAAACTTTGATCGGGTATTTTCAACCGGGTTGGAATTCTTTTGATGTTTCTCATTTAAGAGATACGACTACCTTTTCTGCTCCATTGTTTTTGGGAGGTCAACTAATAATTAGTTATGCCAATAAAAATAAAATAGAAATTGATAGCATCAAAAATCAGTACGACGTTGAAGTGGTTAAGAGTAGTTTTTTAAATGATACATATACTGAAACATGGCAATTAATAGGAATGCAGTTAGACGATTACAAAACTCTTTTTGAAAATTCCGGTCTATTTCAGTATGTAGAATATAACCGAACTATTCATTATGATAGAATATTTAAACAGTATTCTCCTTCTCAATTTTACCCGTTGCAAATCGGAAATAAATGGTTATATAAAAATTCACTGTATGAAGTTGGAACTGTGCCGACTATAACTTATTTCAGTAAAGAAGTGATTGGCGATACTTTGATGGATAACGGCAAGAAATATTTTGTTATTAAAGAGTGGGGCAATATTTATTATGAAAGATTTGATTCAGCAACTAACGAAATTGTCAGATACATGGATTGGCAATGCGGAAAGATAGATAATCCAATTTATAATCTAAATTATATACCAAATGATACATTAGAATGGTGGTATTGTGATAGTTTAGGAAACCCATATCATGTTTTTTATAACGAAAATCTTGGTCCTGATAGTTCATTTATTGAGTTTGAAAGAGATGATTTACTGTCTGAAGAAATCAGTTTTAGAAAACATCTCGGACTTTTTTATAAATCAATTGGTGAAATCAGTTTAAGCACAACTGTTTTAATCGGTGCAGAAATTAACGGTAAAGTTTGGGGAACACTAACTTCGATTGATGAAAATGAAGAATTAATTTATGAGTTCTCTTTACATCAAAACTACCCAAACCCATTCAACCCGAGCACAAAAATAAAATTCACAATCCCCAATGTAGGGGACGAAAATTTTCGTCCCCTACAAACCAAGTTAATAGTATTTGACATCCTCGGTCGCGAAGTACAAACATTAGTAAATGAACAAATACACCCCGGTATTCACGAAGTAACATTTGAGGCAAGCAATCTACCGAGCGGTGTTTATTTTTATCGATTGACGAACGGGAATTATTCGGCAACTAAAAAGATGATTTTACTCAAATGAAAAAGTTTAAGCTGGCTCTAATAATACTTTTTTTCAGCTTGATAGTTTTCAATTACAGCACATCTCCGACGCCGCCTCCATATCACAGGTTTATTATTTCCGGTGAAGTTTTGTGCGATTCGTTAAGCAGCAAATCGAATTTTGCAGTTACTCTTTATGGTAAACCGCAGCACACTAATAATAAATTTATTCGAGCTTTCTGTCATGAAACTTGGAATAGTAATACTGCTTTAACCGACTCAATCGGTTTTTATTTGCTTGTTGCAGACAATGATTTTGAATTCGATTCTATAAAAACTGCTATAATTGTTGCCGGGCAGGAACCAATTTTCAGCAATGCGTTTTATATTGATCCATCAAAAAGAAATGAGTATAGAATTAATTATACATATAATGATCATGGTGTTGGATGCTGTGAAAATAATGTTGAACCCCAAAATACAAAATCAAGAATTGAAAGATATGAATATCATCTCGGCAATGTAGAAATTAAACCATGTGATTAATAAATCAAAAAAAGAATTGATTTTAGTGTTGTCAAACTTGGAAAGTTTGAGTAGTTTAAGTTGTGTTAAAGGCAATTCTATTAAAAAAATTAATCTTTCAAGCGGTATTTATTTTTATCGATTGACAAACGGAAATTATTCAGCAACTAAGAAGATGCTTTTAATTACATAAAAAAATGAAAATGAATCATTCAAAAATACTTTTTATTATTCTGCTTATTACTAGTTCACTTTTCAGCCAATTTCAAACTAAGCTAGCAAACCCGTTTAGCAATGGTATGAAAAGTTTTAATTCTCCTGGAGCTCAAATAGATAGTTTAATTGCAACCGGCTTGAGCGGTTATCAACTTAAGTTAGAATTTTCGTACGATAATAATAATGTTGTTGAGGAACTTACAAAATCTTGGAATACACTTTCTTGGGTTTTAGAGTCTCGCAAGATATTTTCATATGCTCAAAACGATAAATTTAAGTCAATAATGACACAGATTTGGGATGATAGTTTGGGATGGGTAAATTTTACGAATAAGTTATTTAAACAAGATGAACAAAACAGGGATACGCTGATCATTGATCAAATCTATGAAAATGAAGAATGGAGAGACTTTTATAAAAGGAAAATTGATTACGATGAATTTAAGAAAATTGAA
>CAYLVF010000192.1:0-5328 GCA_964387045.1 uncultured Melioribacter sp.
TTTAAAATAAACGACGCATTATAATCAACCGCAATTTTCTCATTTTCCGAATTATGTGATAAGAGAAGTATCGGAATATCACTCTGTTGTGCTTTAACCGTTGAAGCAAATTTAATACCTGCTTGAGAATCTTGAATTCCGTTTCTGGGGAAATCAATATCTGAGATAATTCCTAAAGTGAATTCTTTATACTTGGTATAATAATCCCATGCCTCTTCGTAATTTGAACAGAGTAAAATTTTCGGGCGAGCACGCATGCGAAGAAACTTGTGGCTTAAGTTTATCCCTTCCGAGATCAATCGCTGAGATTGCTGCATTGTTTCTGTATAAATAATTGGTAGGAATGAAGAATAGTAACGTACGCTGTCTTCAATAACAATTATGTTTTGGACACCTACAATTTTGGTATCGTGTGCAACATTGGCTCTGTCTTCAAAGTACTTAATTATTGCAATAATAATCCGAAAGTCGCCCTGCCAAACAAATATTTTATCGAAGACATCTGTGTTTTTATTTAACAGGAGGTGCATTAGTTCTTTGTTATCGTGAGCTAAAAGTACTATCGGAATATCAAGCCCGGATTCTTTAACAAGTTTGGCAAGCTGTGTTGCATGCATATCTTCAATATGAAGTGTAGTAATTATCAGGTCAAAACGTTTTTCTTCCTTCGCGATAGCAATTGCATCATGACCGCTCGATACACGAGTAAGCTCCGGTGAGTGACTGAGTTGTAAACCTTGATATTCGTTCCGGATTAACTCATACAATCTGCCGTCTTCTTCATAAAGATAAAGATCATATAGACTTGATACGAGCAGAATATCTCGAACGCGGAATCTCATTAAGTTTTGGAAACCTTGAAAGCGATTCCCGTAACCGTGTTCAATCCACATCGAATCAAAAAATTCGGAAGTAGCATCTTTCATTTTATTCATATTCGCTTATGAATACTTAAATATATGAAAAAAGGTATAGTCGATAAAGAATATAACTCTATTTACCTAGACAAAAGTGAACGGTTTTGCAGATCTTAAAAAAAAACAATAATTCACCAAAAATCTGATTCCGGTAAATTAGATAAATTATATTACTATTATACAACACCTTGATCTATCATTGCATCGGCAACTTTAAGAAAGCCGCCGATATTAGCACCATTTACATAATTACCCGGCGTACCAAATCGTTCGGCGTTAAGTATGCAAGTATTGTGAATGTTTTTCATAATCATCATTAAACGATTATCTACTTCGTCTCTTGTCCATGGCAATCTCATACTATTTTGTGACATTTCGAGTCCCGACACGGCAACACCACCGGCGTTAGCTGCTTTGCCGGGTCCATATAAAATTTTGTTATCTAAGAATATATTTACACCCTCAATTGTAGTTGGCATGTTTGCGCCTTCACTAACAACAAACACACCGTTATTCAAAAGATTTTGTGCATCTTTCTCATTAATTTCATTTTGTGTCGCACTTGGAAAAGCACAATCTGCTTTATGATTCCACAATGGGTTATATTCCATTTTAGGATCAAGCTCGGTATAAACCGCATTCTTATATTTGTCGGTATATTCTTTTATCCGGCTGCGGCGAACGTTTTTTAAGTCCATTACGAAATGTAATTTTTCATCGTCAATACCTTCTTCATCGTAAATGTATCCGTTAGAATCTGAAAGTGTAACAACTTTACCGCCAAGTGAGTTAATTTTTTGAATAGTATATTGTGCAACATTTCCGCTGCCGGAAACCAAACAAATCTTTCCTTCTAAAGTCTGATTTCTGGTTGAAAGCATTTCTGCCGCGAAGTAAACCGCACCATAACCGGTTGCTTCGGGTCTGATTAGTGAGCCGCCCCAGTTTAATCCCTTACCGGTCAAAACACCTGTGAATTCATTTCTTAACTTTTTATATTGACCGAATAAGTATCCTATTTCTCTGCCGCCGACACCGATGTCACCTGCAGGTACGTCTGTATTTGGTCCGATGTGCCGGTAAAGTTCACTCATAAATGCCTGACAGAATCTCATAACTTTTAAATCACTTTTACCTTTTGGATCAAAGTCTGATCCACCTTTACCGCCACCCATTGGCAGGGAAGTAAGGCTGTTTTTAAATACTTGTTCAAATGCCAAAAATTTTAAAATACCGAGATTGACGGATGGGTGGAATCTTAGCCCCCCTTTGTAAGGACCGATAGCACTATTCATTTCAATTCGATACCCACGATTGATGTGAACTTCACCTTGTTCGTCAACCCAAGGAACACGAAATGTTATAACTCTCTCCGGTTCGATAATACGTTCTAAAACTTTCGCGGCGCGGTATTCGGGATGTCTGTCCAACACAATCGAAATCGATTCGGTTACTTCTTGAACTGCTTGATGAAATTCGGGTTCGGCAGGGTTTTTAGCTTTTACTTCTGCCATTAACTCTTTTACATATTCTGACATTGAAACCTCCTGTTTGATTATTCGGTTGTTCGATATGTGATACAATGCAAAATCAATGTATGGTTTGTTTTATTTAGAAGACAGAGCAGATTCTTTGAAAGGAGTGTAACAGATTTTGTTACAAAATATGAGAATGAATTTTTATCATCATTGGTAGAGCAGATTCATGAATAAATTTATATTAATAAATTATTTCCCAATACGTATTGTGTTATTTCCACATTTGATTTAAGGTGCATCTTTTCAAAAATTCTATTACGATAACTGTAAAAGGTATTTATGCTGATATTCAATTCCGAAGAAATTGCTTCGGCAGTTTTACCCGATGCAATTTTTAACATAACACTATATTCTCTGTCGGAGAGTGCTTCATGCGGTTGTTCCATTTTAGCAGTGTTAAAATAATCAGCAAGTTTATCTGCTAAATATGGGTTAATATATTTTTGCCCGCTAACAATTTTTCTTATTGCCGAAATTAACTCGGTTGGGGCACTTACTTTTTGCAGGTAACCCGAGGCACCCGCTTTTATGGCACGAATGCCGTACTGTTCTTCGCTATACATGCTCAATATTAATACGGGTATATTAGGAAACTGCAATTTGATATCTTTAGTAATTTCAATACCTGATTTATCCGGCATATTTATATCAAGAACTACAATGTTGCTTTTTTTGTTTCGTAACAAATCAAATAGTTGGCTTGAATTTTCAGCTTCTCCAATAACACAAATATCCGGGACCTCGGCGACTATTTGTTTTAATCCTTCTCTTACAATAGCGTGATCATCTGCAATTATTATATTTATCATATTTTTGAATAATGTTTTATGGGTAATTTCAAACTGATAAGAGTTCCGCTTTGCATGGTGCTTTTTATTTCGAATATACCGCCTAAAATTTGTGCACGTTCTTTCATACCTAAAATACCAAGTGATTTCGGATTATGAATTTGATTCTTAGTAATTCCTTTACCATTATCTTTGATAAGTAAATGCAAAAAATTTTCATCCCGGTTAAGTATAACGGATACTTTGCTAGCATTTGCATGCCTGGCAATATTTGTTAAAGCTTCTTGAAATATCCTAAAAACGGCTGTTTTTTTATCGGGGTCAATTTCAATTTCTTCAACCGGGGAATCGGTGACACAATCTATACCGGTTCTTTTTGTAAATTCATTTGCCTGCCATTCTATTGCCGCAGAAATTCCTAAATCATCTAAAATGCCGGGTCTTAACTTTCCGCAAATTTTTTGTACGGATTCCACCGATTTGTCAATCATTTCAATAATTGAATCAAATTTATTTTTTAGCTCTGCTTGAGATGGAGTAAGTTTATTCGCCAATAATGATACTTGTATTTTTAATACTGTTAATACTTGTCCCAATTCATCATGAATTTCGCGTGATATAATTGTTCGCTCTTCTTCTCTAATTGTTTGAATGTGCAGTGCAAGGTTTCTGAGTTTATCGCCGTACTTCATTAAAGTTGATTCGTAGCCGTATCTTTCTTTTAAATCACGGGTGATAAAAATTACTGTCGGTCTATTGTTATATTCAAATAAATGTGAGTTTATTTCGGATGAAAATTCGGTTCCATCTTTTGAGACAATGTTTGTGGTGAATATACAATTCCCGACCTCATGCAATTTTTCTAATACATTCACCAAATTTGCTTCATCATTATGGAAAATTATATTAAGCGGATGTTGTTCTAAAATTTCTTCGCGGTTAAAGTTAAGTCTTCTCAATACTTCATCGTTCGTATCAAAAAAATTACTTAATGTTTTCCCGTAGTTTAAATGACACAGAAAAATTGCATCGTTTATGCTGTCGAACAAATCTCGATAATGATTCCCGTTATTTTGAATTTCGAATAATAGATTCTTTTGAAGAGTAATATCTTCTATATATAAGAGTATGTGTTTCTCACCTTCTATATGAATAATATTTTGATTGTATTTAATCCAAATAGTTTTCTTTGAGGAAGTAATGATTTTATTTTCATAGAAGTTTTTGCCTTCCGTTAAGGTAGATGATTTTAAAAATTCTGAAAGAATATCATTTTGCGAGTTGGAAGAAAATAGCGAGATAAAATCTTTATTAGTTATTTCATCAGATGAATTTTCGAATAGGGAAGCAAAATAATCATTTGCAAATTTTATTATTCCTTTTTGGTTCAATAGAACTAAACCATGAGGAAAATTAAGAAAAATTAAATCGGAGATTTCGGAAGGTAATTTTTTACCGGGGAGCTCGGTTGTACTATGGACTTCATATTCATTCATTTACCGGGTTTCAGAATAATCCCTTGGTTTTGATGACCATTTATTTTAACCGAAATAGATTCTTCAAATTGAAGGTGTCTTGTATATTTGAACTCTTCTACCGCGGGTTGGCTGCCGAGCCAATCCCAATCAATAAATCCTATTTTATCATGTGAATTAACGGTAAAATAACCGACTCTAAAACTTGTTATGTTTTGGAAAAAATGAGAACCTTGTGATGGAGTTACTTCGAAATCTTTAAACCCGGATTCGACGATTGCACTTGCGCCTGAAATTTGGTCCCAAGTTACCGGTATTCCAAGCCAATGATCAAAAGAGCCCCATCTGCCAACACCAACTAACACATAAGGTTTACGCTGTTCAACAAGTTTTTTATTTAATTGACTAATTTCATAAGCAACTTCTGTGCTTTTCGCTCTATCAAATTTATTAATATCGACAACAATTATATCGTGAATTCCATAAAGCGAACCATTTCCCAAAACCTGGGCACTTCGACAAATAAGATTTTCTTTTTGAAAGTCATCGAGATTAAGATTTTCTACTTCACGACTTATAACAAGAGGGCGCATTTGCAGAAATGAAAACT
>CAYLVF010000193.1:0-4946 GCA_964387045.1 uncultured Melioribacter sp.
ATTATACTCTTTATCATTTTTAGATTGTCAGTGTATTATTTTGAATCTGATAATTTAATACTTCCTGTTATTGACCCAATGCTTGCAATAATTTTCGGTTATGTAGGAAATACTGTGTACGAATTTTTTGTTGAAAGACAGCAAAGCACTATGATGAAAAATATGTTTAGTCAATATGTATCGAGTAATATAGTAAACGAACTGATAGCAAATCCGGATAAACTAAGGCTAGGCGGCGAAAAGAAAAATTTAACAATTCTTTTTTCCGATATAGCCGGGTTTACATCTTTCTCTGAAGGTAAATCTGCCGAAGAAGTAGTAAAATTTATAAACGAATTTTTAGATGAAATGACGGAATCCGTACTGAGTTTTAACGGCACACTAGATAAATATCTAGGCGATTCTGTAATGGCATTTTGGGGTGCACCGATTGAATTTGAAGATCACGCTATTCTAGCTTGTAAATGCGCAATTGATATGAAAGAGAGGCTTGAGAAACTTAACAGGCACTGGAACCAAGGCGAAACAACGACCAAGATGAGAATAGGTATAAATACCGGCGAGGTAGTTGTCGGAAATATCGGCGGACAAAAGCGGTTCGACTATACGGTTATGGGGGATAATGTTAATCTTGCCTCTAGGTTAGAAGGTGTAAATAAAATTTACAATACTTCAATCATCATTAATGAATCGACATTTCGAATAGTGAGAAATCATTTTGCGACAAGAAAACTTGATACAATCAGAGTGAAGGGAAAATCAAAGGCAACTAATGTATATGAGCTTATCTCGGAAGTTATGCCGTCCGATGAAAATAAATATGAAAATTTCGATAAGGGTTTAATCGAGTATCAAAAAGGAAATTTTGAAGATGCAGTTCATTTCTTCAAATTACAGGTGGAGATAAACCGGGATGCTGTCTCAATTCTTTATTTACAAAAGTGTGAAGACGTCATGAAAAATCCACCGAAAGTTTGGGATGGAATAACTAACTTAACCGAGAAGTAATCACCTATTAGCTTTAAGAATATAATAAATTGCCGCAACGACAAAAAGTATATTTGCAAACCATGCAGTAAGAACAGGATCAAGTACACCGTTCTTCCCGAATGCTTCAACAATTTTTAAAAATACCAAGTAGACAAATGTAATTAATATACTTACACCGAATTGAATTGCAACACCGCCTCTTCTTTTATTTACGGAAAATGGAAGACCGAAGAGAACAACAACAAAACTTGTAAATGCAAATGCAATTCTTGAATGGTATTCGATAAGTGTTCTTGTAGGGTCGTTACCTGCTCGACGTAAATTTTGAGCAAATTCATCTAGTTCATCCAATGTCATTTCCTGTGCCTTGCGTTGTTTCATAATTACATCTTGCGGATGAAAGTTTAGATAGTTAAGCGGTTTCGTATCAAAGTATTCGGCTCTTTCGGTTGAATCACGAAATTGACGATGTATGCCATTCATAAGAATCCAACTAGAATTTGTTGAATCATACCGCATTTTGTTAGCATCGAATCTTTCAACCATTTCGGTTAGATTAGTATCGCTAAATTCCTGGATACTTACCCTGTTTGCTTCATTTATAGTAACATCATAAAAAGAGATTGTAACAATTCTTTCCTCACTATCGGAGAAGAAAATATTGTTCCCAACCGTGATCAAATCTTTTTTCATATGTTTTTGTTCGATGAAAACTTTATGCTTGTTCGCCATCGGGACGATGTATCCACCAAAATAAATTGAGAATAGACTTATTAAAAACGCTACAACCATAAAAGGTATCATAAATCTATAAATACTAACACCGCCAGCTTTAATTGCCGTTAACTCGTTCGCTGTTTCCATCTTGCCAACCGTAAAGAGTGCGGATAATAATACTGCTATAGGAAGCATCAACCGAAGAATTTCAGGTATGAATACAATATAGTACTGAACGACTAAAACCCCGGCAACATTTTGATCTATGAAATCATCAAGATTTTCCATCATATCTATTATGAGAAAAATAATAAGGAAAGCGAGTAAGCCGAATAAGACTGTCTGCACAAATTGTTTTACAATATATATATCAATTTTCTTTATCATTATTAGATTTAATTGAACGCATCTGTTTTGGAATAAGTTTGTTAAAGAAATCGAAGCTTAGGGTAACTCTCTCCTTAGCGGCTTTGATAGTTAAATAAATCCCCAAAATCCCAAATACGATATTACCGCTCCACATACCCCAAAAAGGAGAAAACATTCCACGGTCGGCTAATTTTTCTCCTCCGATTAAAAAAGCCCAATATATCAAAAAGAAAAAAAGTGAGATGCCGGCAGCCATACCGAATCCTCCTTTACGAACCATTGTTCCGAAAGGTGCACCGATTAAAAGAAAAACTATACAAGCGAAAGGAAGTGAATATTTTTTGTGAATCTCAACCCAAAATCGATTTATACTTTTAAGATTAGCTTCAATTCGATATACACTTGCTTTAATATTATTCTCGGCATTTTTAATTACGTCCTCAATTTTAGCTAAATTAATCGCCGGTTTGATCAGCCGTGAATCGGAGAATTGCTTTAGTGCGATGCTGTCGGAAACAAAAATGATATCAAGTTTTTGAGTATAGTCAATTAAATATTCTTTGCGGAAAACGCCGATACTATCAACAAGCGCAAGAAGTGCTGGCGCCCCTAGCTCGCGGTCGCCTCTTGGACCTCCCGGGGCAGTTTGTTGAAATGTAAAGTCTTCACCCGGTAACGCTATTTTGTGTTTCTCGAATTTTAGTATTCTATATTCGGCTCGGTTTGCTATTGCCGATTCATGAATTTCACCTTCTTTAAGATCAAGAATTAACTTCTTCTGGTCTTTAGAAAAATAAATAACTCCCTCTTTTGCAGTTACAATATTTGTCTTTGTTGGAGTAGAACTATCGTAGATTGTCAGATTTTTTAATTTATTTGATTCACGGTCAATATCTCTTGCGAGAATAGAATAATTGGGAACTTCGTGCGAAAAAACGCCGGGCACTAAAGAAAGCGTCGGTTTTTTACGGGAAATATCCTGCATCAATATTTTTGCTGCGTGGTTTGCCTCCGGGTAAATATAATTGTTAAACTGTATCAGTAATATCCCGATTAAAATTGCTGCTATCGTTGGAGCCAGCATCATTCGGTATAAGCTTACACCGGATGCTTTTAGTATTGCAACTTCATTGTTTTGGGCAAGATTTCCGAATGCCATTAAAGTGGCTATTAAGACAGCCATCGGAATAACTAAAACAACCATCCATGCCAAGTTAAATGCAATTAGTTTTATAATTATGAAAATATCTAATCCTTTACCCACGAGTCTATCTGCAAACTTCATCAAAAATTGGAGAAGTAAAACTGCCATTAAAACAAAACTCGCAAATAAAAAAGGAGCTCCGTGATTTCGTAAGATGTATCTGTCAATTATCATTTTTATTTTCCTAACCGAACAAATTTACAAAACATTAGGCATTCTTAATAAATATTTATTATATGCAAAGTTACCTTGAAAGGATAGCTTTATAAATGTAAATTAGAAAGCAAATTCAAATATTTTTTGCATTCATAAACCCCATCGGCTTTCAGGGCAAAATTGTTAGATAACTTACAGAATGAATAAGGAGTAAATGTGGAAAAAGTAATTAATTATATTAAATCCAATTCAGACAGTTACGTTGAACAGCTTAAAGATTATTTAAGAATTCCTAGCATAAGTACTTCGGTGAAACATAAAAACGAAATGAAAAAATGTGCGAATTATGTTGCTGGTCAATTAAAATCTGCAGGAATGAAAAAAGTAAAAATAATTCCGACAGCAGGGCACCCTTTAGTTTTTGGAGAATTAATTCATGATAAAAAATTACCGACAGTATTAATATATGGTCATTATGATGTGCAGCCTGTAGATCCTTTGAACCTATGGAAAAGTCCTCCCTTTGAACCGGAAATTAGAAATGGTAAAATTTGGGCACGCGGCGCTAATGATAATAAAGGGCAAAATTTTGTTCACATTAAAAGTGTGGAGGCATTCAAAAATACCGGGACAAAGTTGCCGGTTAATGTCAAATTTCTAATTGAAGGCGAAGAAGAAATCGGCAGCCCGAACCTTAGTAAATTTTTGAAAACTAATAAGTCATTATTAAGCTGCGATGCAGTTATGATTTCAGATACATCTCTCTATCAGCCAGGAATTCCGACTATCAATTACGGTTTACGTGGTTTATGCTTCATGGAAGTTGAAGTGATTGGTCCGAATCGTGATCTACACTCCGGCTCTTTCGGCGGTGCTGTTGCAAATCCCATAAATGTTCTCGCCGATATGATCTCTAAATTAATTGATAAAAACGGCAGAATTACAATCCCGGATTTTTATAAAGATGTTCAAAAATTATCACCCGTTGAGAGAACCAATTATAAAAAACTAAAATTCTCTGATGCAAAGTTTGCTAAAGAATTAAATGTAAAAGAACTAGCAGGAGAAAAAGGATATAGTACTTTAGAAAGATTATCAGGCAGACCGACATTAGACTGTAATGGAATTTGGGGCGGATATACCGAAAATGGTGCGAAGACGGTTCTTCCTTCTAAAGCTTATGCAAAAATCAGTATGAGGTTAGTGCCCGACCAAGACCCTAAAACTATTGCTAAACTATTTGCAAAGTATGTTAAACAGATTGCTCCCAAGAGCGTTAAAGTAAATGTAAAAGAATTACATGGTGGATTGCCGATTGTTGTTTCGTTTGACAATCCTGCAGTAAAAGCTGCAGCAAAAGCGGCTTCAAAAGCATTTGGCAAAGAGACTGTATTTACAAGAGAAGGGGGATCAATTCCTATTGTAGTTGATTTTGCTAAGCAGCTTGATGTACCAACTATATTGATGGGGTTGGGCTTGGATACTGATAACATCCACTCCCCAAACGAAC
>CAYLVF010000193.1:4956-5315 GCA_964387045.1 uncultured Melioribacter sp.
TACTTTATCTAATTTTAGCAGAGGTATTCTTGCTTCTGCATATTTCTTCGAGGAGTTTGCGAAGATTAAATAACCTACAATTAATAGGTGGAAGATGAAAACCGTAAGATATTTTTTATTGCTCTTCGGGATGATAATGTTTTTTGCTGCCTGTGAACCCGGGGAAGGTGAACAGAAAACTGCCGATCAAGAACCGTCTAAGGATAAAGAGATAAGACGCTCAAATCTCGAAATTCAAGAGAAACAAGCCGCTAATAGATTCCCTTGCGATACACTTGCATTAGAAGAACATATTATAAATGATTTTCCTCAAGGAACATATCTTGTACAGTTTGATAGAACGTTTACTTATAATGTTC
>CAYLVF010000194.1:0-5297 GCA_964387045.1 uncultured Melioribacter sp.
AATGATGTGATCTTTACAATCTTTACCGATTCGGCTGATCTATATCAATCTCGATTAAAAGAAATGAACGATGCCTGGGGAAGTTATAATGAAACACAAGCTGCAATTGATTGGAACTCTGTTATTAAAAATCAAGGCATTGATTATCTCAAGGAGTTGAACTACTACGATAAAAAAGCGATTCACAATTTGAAATATTTCACCTGGGTTGAGCAGCAAGGCAAAGATGTTGAAGAACTTAACGCTCAATGGTATGATGAAAATTATTGGGATGAAAGATTTTCAATCGTTCCTGAATGGGATAAATTAATTGAAGACTTTAATAAAAAAGTGGGTTTATAAAACAGATGGAACACAGATTTTTATAATGGTTATGATTTATTATGATTTAAATCAGCGAAAATCATAAAAGATCATAATGATCTGCGTTCCATTAAAATAAAAAAATGAAAAAACTAGCTAATACATTCATCAACACAAAAGAGAATAAACTTCGATTAGCTGAAGTTGTTTTCTCAGATAAAATTGAAGAAATAAAATTTCTCTCTGATGAATTTGATTGGAAAGATGTAAGAGATAAAAAGTTGCTTGATGAATTTAAGTCAAAGTATAAAAACGAAATCACAGATGAAAATTCAATCGATGGTAATTTTTATTTATTAATGCCCGGTGCAATCGATCCACACGTACATTTTGATACACCGGGATTCGAATTTCGAGAAGATTTTGATCACGCATCAACGGCAGCAGCATACGGCGGGGTAACAACAATAATAGATATGCCGTGCACTTCCCTCCCGCCGGTTACAGATGTTAAAAACTTCACAACAAAATTAGAAGCAGTAAAAAATCGCAGTCTAATTGACTTTGCATTTTGGGGCGGAATCCGCAGACAAGATTTTGATGATTTAGATAAATTAGAAAAACAAGTTATGGAGTTATCGGAAGCAGGAGTTGCCGGATATAAGGTTTATGTTATTTCCGGTATGGAAGAGTTTTCCGATTTGACTTACAAGCAAATTGAACAAGCCGCAATAATAGTTAAGCAAACCGGCAAACCTATGTCGGTTCACGCTGAAGATAAATCGTTAGTTGTTTCAAGAAGAGAAGCATTTCAAAAAGAAAATAAAAATAGTTGGAAAGAATACTGCATTGCAAGAGATGTTGAAGCCGAACAAGTGGCAATTGAACATATAAAGAACATTTCAGAAAAAACCGGATGCAGAATTCACGTTGTTCATCTAAGTTCTAAAAAAGGAATGGAAATAGTTCGTTCCGCTACAAAAGAAAACATTAAACTTACATCCGAAACTTGTCCGCATTATTTGTACTTCACTCAAAAAGATTTTGAAAACGATAAAATTAAAAATTACTTAAAGACCGCTCCGCCGGTAAAATTTGAAGAAGATAAAAATGCATTATGGGAAGCGCTCAGCAACGATGAGTTAGAATTTGTAACTACCGATCACGCAGGCTGCAATCCTAATGAAGAAAAAATCTCCGATAATTTCTGGAAAGTTTACGGCGGTATTCCGGGAGTTGAACATCGAGTTTCGTTTTTATTCAGTGAAGGATTTCTAAAAAAAAAATTAACACTTGAACAGACAATTAAGCTGTTATCAACCAACGCTGCAAAGTTTTTCAATCTAACAGACAAAGGTGAATTAAAGAAAGATAAAGATGCTGATTTTGCTTTAGTTGATTTATGGAATTCGCAAGTTGTTTCTGAAGAAGATATGCACAGCAAAGGAAAATACACTCCTTTTGAAAATATTACTTTTGATGCATTAGTTAAGCAAACATTTTTAAGAGGCGAAGAAATTATGAATCGTGACGAAAATAAATTTGGTAAAATTGGTTACGGAAAGTTTATAAAAGTTGAGTAAAAATTATGATAAATAAAATATCCAACGCTTGGATCTGCAGTGTCAAAAAGAATTCAATATCTCCGGTTTTCGGTGATATAATTTTATCTAATGGAAAGATCAAAGAAATAAAAAAGAAAAACTGGGAAGATTATCTCAATAGCAAAACCAAAGTTGAAAAGAATTCATACGATGCAAAAGGGAAAGTAATCACAATTCCCAACGTGAACTTTCACGAGCATATTTATTCCCGCTTATCAAAAGGTTTGCCGATAAGCGGTCCGACAAACAACTTCATTAACATACTTAAAAATCTTTGGTGGAAACTCGATTACGCACTCGATCACGAAATGATAAAAGCTGCGACAGAAATGGCTGCTCTTGAGTCAATTAAAAACGGTGTCGCTTACATTTTTGATCATCACGCTTCTCCGAGAAACACAATTGGAAGCTTGGATGTCATAGGCGATGTACTTCGCAAAAGAAATTTAAACGGAGTTTTAGCTTTTGAAACATCAGACCGGAACGGTGAGCTGTTAAAAACAGAAAGTATAATTGAAAACTGTTCGAGAATTGATCAAGATGATCCGAACATAAAATATCTTTTCGGACTTCACGCTTCTTTCACATTGCACAATGATACTCTTCAAACGGTATCTGATTTCATTAACGATAATGATTTGGGAATTCACATTCACTTATGCGAAGATCCGGCTGACAGAAAAATCAGTAAAAACAAATTCGGCAGCCTTCCGTTAACACGATTAATAAAATACAATCTACTTAACGATAAAAGCATCTTATCACATGCCATTCATTTAACGAAATCTGAGTATAAAAAAATCTACGAGCACGGAAGTGCAATTGCTTTCAATCCGGATTCAAATCTTAATAACTCGGTTGGAATTCCGGATTTCAAAAACATTCCAAAAGAACAAACAATACTTTGCGGTACTGATGGAATGCACGCTAATCCGGCTAAAACTTTAAAGACATTTTTCTTGCTGATGAGACATTCCGGTTTATCTTCGGAAGAAACTTTCGAAAGAGTTATAAAAACTTTTTTCAATCAAATAAATTTTGTTAAAAAATTCTTCCCCGATTATACAACACTTAATATAAATGATAAAGCTGATTTCATAATTTGGGATTATGTTCCCCCAACTCCTTTTAATAAAGGTAACTTTTGGGGTCATTACATTTACGGCATTCTCGAAAGTCAAGTTTCATCAACTGTAAAAGACGGCAAGTTTTTAATGAAGGATAAAAAACTAATCGGCATAAACGAATCAGAAATTCAAAAAGAAATTTATAAACAAGGTGAAAGATTATTCAAAGAATTCAAAAAGTTGTGAGATGATTTATGGAAAACATTGCAAATGAAGTAAATGAGCTAGCTCAAAAGTATCAAGATTATACCGCTGAAAACTTATCGAGGATGATTCAAAGAAAATCGCTAAGCACCCGAGAAAAAGATGCGGCAGATGAACTTCAGCAACAAATGAAAGATGCCGGTTTTGATGAAGTTAGAATCGACAAACTTGGAAATGTGATTGGACGAATCGGTAGCGGTAAAAAAGTAATTGCAATCGACGGACACATTGACACCGTTGATATGGGCAATTTAGATAACTGGGATTTCGATCCGCTCGGCGGTGAAATTAAAGACGGATTTGTTCACGGACGCGGCAGCGTTGATCAGAAAGGTGGTCCCGTTGCGGCTGTTACTGCAGGGAAAATTTTAAAGGAACTTGGTCTAACAAACGACATAACTTTATACGTAACCGGGACGGTAATGGAAGAAGACTGCGACGGTCTGTGCTGGAAGTATCTTGTTGAAGAAGAAAACTTAAAACCGGATGCTGTTATAATTACAGAGCCGACAAACCTGAATATCTATCGCGGTCATCGCGGAAGAATGGAAATGAATGCCGAGTTTTTCGGAGTCTCTTCTCACGGCTCCGCACCGGAACGAGGAAAGAATGCGATTTATATGGCATCGAAAGCAGCACTCGAAATTGAAAAACTTCATGAAAGATTAGACACTGATGAATTCCTCGGTAAAGGAAGTATAACTGTAACCGAGTTTGTTTCAAATAGTCCTTCTCTTTGTGCAGTTTCCGATTACGCTAAAATTCATATGGATAGAAGATTAACTTGGGGCGAAGATCGCGAACTTGCACTTTCGCAAGTAAATGATATTATAAAAGATATGAACGCAAAGGCTTTCTTACTTGATTACAAAACCAAAGCTTACACCGGATTTGAATACGGAATGGAAAAATATTATCCCACTTGGAAACTTGAAGAAGATCATCCGTTAGTTCAAAAAGGTGTGGAAGTTTATAAGCAATTATTCGAGGCTGATCCGAAAGTTGATAAGTGGACATTCTCAACAAACGGTGTAACAATTAATGGATATTATAAAATTCCAACAATCGGATTTGGTCCCGGCAATGAGGTTTTAGCACACGCACCAAACGAGAAAGTCCCGGTTGAACATCTTGTAAAAGCATCAGCGTTTTATGCGTTGTTTGCGATGAGTTATTAATTTTATTAGTGAGCATTAATACAATCGTCATTCCGAACGGAACAACGTGGAGTGAGGAATCTCTCCTCAAAAAGTTTAATATTATAATTAATAATATGATGAGATTCCTCAGTAGTCAAACTACGACTCCTTCGGAATGACAAAAAAAAAAAAAATTGAAATATTTAAGATATTGGAGCGACAATGAATCTAAAAGGAAAACACTTTTTAACTTGTGATGATTGGACAAAAGAAGAATTAGATGTTGTATTCAAAAGATCATTCGATTTGAAGAAAGAATTTTATGAAGAAAAACCTCATCTCTATTTACCTCACAAAACTTTATTTATGATTTTCTTCGAACAATCAACCCGAACACGCAACTCAATGGAAGCGGGGATGACACAGCTTGGCGGACATGCACACGATTTAACTGCAGACAAAATGCAATTATCACACGGCGAATCGGCAAAAGATACGGCAATAATTTTATCTAGAATGGGACACGGAATTGCATCCCGTAATTGCTTTTACGGAATCGGTGCCGATTATTTAGCAGAGATGGCAAAGCATTCTACTAAACCTGTAATGTCTTTGCAAGATGATATTTATCATCCATTTCAAGGACTTGCAGATTTGATGACAATCTTTGAAAAATTCGGAAACGATCCGAAAGGATTGAAAGTTACTGTATCTTGGGCTTATGCCGATACACATTCCAAACCGTTATCGGTTCCGCAGACACAAACTTTACTCTTTCCACGATTCGGAATTGATTTAACAATTGCACATCCGAAAGAATTTCCATTGAGTAAAAACATCGTTGAAAGAGCAAACAAACGCGCAGAAGAAAACGGAACAAAAATTAATTTCACAAACAATATGGATGAAGCATTTGAAGG
>CAYLVF010000195.1:0-4558 GCA_964387045.1 uncultured Melioribacter sp.
ACTTGCACCTCTTACTCTTCTTCCCCTTTCTATCTCGTCAATTGCTTTTTGAATTTGGACAACATCAAAACCATTATGCTCAAAAAATAGTTGATCTTCGGAGGCAATAACTGCTAAAGGGAAATAAGGTGAAACTTTGTCGATATTCTTCCATTCGTACTTATAATTATTCGTTGAGGCAATAACTCCGAAAGTAGATTTTGATTGGATGAATGCGGTAGTCGGTGGGTCTATCCAATTGAAAATAAAAATAATAACTGATGAGAAAAGCGTAAACACGATAAAAAACGAAATCAGATAAATAGAAATAGATTTAAAGATTACACTTGTTTTCATCGGATATTTTTATTTTATAAATAACCGCCGGTAGCTTCAGGTAACCCTTTGTATTCGGGTGATTCAATTATAATCGAGATTATAAAGTAAGATAACTTCTTAATTTTTTGCTCTAATTCCGATTGACCAATAGGATAATTCCAAACTACGGTATGATCCCAATCTTCAAATTTGATTCTTAGCATTTGCTGACCGGGTGCCGGGTCTTGTTCGAAATCAGAAGTAGATTTTATTTCTTTCGGCATATCAAAAAATCCTACTTCGTTTGCCATTTCTAATATTGCATGTTTTTGTTCGACAGTAAATGAAAAAGTTGTATCGGCAGTTCCCGCCTGGACCAAATCTTTTATAAAATAATTCTCGAAAGTATTTACTTCATCTCTATATTCATATTTCAAATGTACATTTAAATCAATATCCTCTTGACCGCAATTGCATGAGCAATTAATAAAAACAAAACTCAGCATTAGTATAGTTACCAGTATAATGAATTTCATGTTTTCCTCATTTGATTATAATTACTGTTTGAATATAAGAAAAGAAGGAAATAATTGTTTGCAATATTCCTTGAGATCAATAAACCAAAAAACAATTAAATACCATTAATCATTTGATATGAATCAAATAAAAGTATAATTCCGAAAACAATTAATAGTATTCCCATAAATTTAATAACCGACAGATACCAATTCATTCGAAAGAAATTCTTAAATCTCCCTCCTATTAGAACTATCAACACTTTTACTCCGACTAAGAAAAAATAAAAACCGGTAATAAATGCAAAACTATTTACCGGAGAATAATTATATGCGGAAATTAAAAGAGGTCCACCGATCGTAATCCAAAATATATAAGGATTGGGGTTTGTATAATTTGTAATTACTCCCTTTTTGAACGACGAGTTTTTCCCCGACGGTTCATCAATCTTAATTTTATTTAGTTTTAGATTCTCATAGCCAAGGTAGAATAAATAAAAAGCACCTAGAATCGAAATTATAATTAGAAACAAGGTTATATCTTGAAATTGCGAAAGGATAAAAAGAGAACCGGCAACTATAGGTAGATCGGTTATCACCGGAACGAATGCAACTAACAGCCCGGCTTTCGTCCCGTATTTTAGAGTCTCGCTAATAGTTAATGCCATTAATGGACCTGGTGAAACGCCGGCGGATAATCCGAGTGTGATACCTGCAATCAGCAAAGGTATAAAATCATAACTCATTAATTACTCTCAACACAGGATAAACATTCAATTGTTCATCGTAATAAGGCGACCGTTCATAAAAGAAACTTAACCTTGCATAAGGATTTGTCTTAAAGTTTTCATTTGTCTCTAGTAGTTGATTAAATTCTTTTTTCAACTCTTCATCCGAGTTCAACATTTCAACGGCGATCGGTTCCATCGAATAAAATTCAAAATACTCTTTACGCTCAAAAATTGAATTAAAGAAACCCCACTGCAAAAATGAATCGGGTGCTTTTGGTTCTAATAAATAAACAATTAGCGGGACTAAACTTTGGTTTGTCGAGACGAAATAATCACCTTCGTTAATTATAACCGTATCAAGTATAACTTCATAATCAGCTTTAACTGTTTGTCTTCCTTCATAAGATGTTTTGGAATATTCCACACCGGTAAATTTATATCTCTCAACTAAATATTGTTTTGTCTCCGCTGCGGCATCGATATCAATACCGTGAAGTTTCATTATATCAACAATCTCTTTCCATTGTTTTGGGATGATGTACCCATTTGGAACTGAAACAGAATCAATAACTTTTTTATCGTTATAATATTTTATGGGTTCTTCAAATTCCTCATCCGAATAAGTTATGATTTCCGAACCGGTAATTTCACTGAAGTATTTTACAGGTTCGTATCCTTTGTATAAATACTCACTAAATTTTTCCGAAGACTCAAAGGCAATAGGTAGATGCTTTTTATTTATGTAGAATTCTTGAACCGCTTCTTCATCAGCTTTACGAATTAGATTTTTAATTTTTGCGGGGTTACTATTAACTAAATCCAAAACAACTTCTATTGAAGTTTTTGTTGCATAGACTCTTTCTTTATACGTTTTCGACATGTGAGTTTCCAGCAGCAAACCGATTCTGTTTTGATAAGCTGCATAACCATGAGAAAAACGGGGCGATGAAACCCATTCGGTCAAGCCATCACGCGGATCGGTATAAAAATAATTTTTTGATAAATATGAAAAGTAAGGTGATGTTAAAAATCCGCGGTTAGCCATTTCGGTTTCAAAATATTCAATGAATTCGTTTAGAACCCAATTGCTTATACTTGGACGGGTATTTTGATATTTCTCAATTCCGTACGTCATAACATATTGATAATCGAGTCCGTTAGTAGTATGCGAATCAATAAATATTTCCGGTTTCCAAATAGAGAATAATTTAAGCAATGCCTTCATTTCCGGTGCATCGGCTTTAGTAAAATCTCTGTTAAGATTTATATTCTGTGCGGTTGTCCGCCATCCCATTTCCTCGGGTCCATTTTGATTTATTCGATTGAATTTACTTTTTCGTTCATGTCCGTCAACGTTAAAAATCGGTACAACAATAAACACAACATCGTCAAACAAATTTTCATTTTTCTTTTCTACAAACACTTCTCTAAGTAAAAGTTTACACGCATCTTTCCCTTCAATCTCCCCCGAGTGAATTCCATTCTCGATTAAAATAACCGGTTTGCTATTTTGTGAAGGGTCAAACTTCTTTTCTTTATCAACTATCAAATAATATAATTTCCTTTCTTGCGGGCTTTCACCGAATTCTTCAAATCTTATTTCCTCAAAATCATCCGCAAATTGTTTGAAATATTTCATAGTAGTTTCATAATCGGCTGTATTTAGATAATCGGATTTTTCAAATTCCGTCAGCCATTTTTCATCAAATTGTTGTGAAAAGGTTAAAGTGCTTAATAAGAATAATATCACTAAAGTTTTCATATTCAATTTCTCTCGCTTACAATGGTTGAATAATGGGATACAATATCATATTTTAATAGTTATAAAATAATTCAACAAAGATAATAAATAAACCTGAGGCGGTCATGATTTCAAAAAAAATGCAAGATGCATTAAACAACCAACTAAATGCCGAATTGTTTTCTTCGTATTTATATTTGGCAATGTCAGCACATTTTGAGAACACAAATATGAAAGGATTTGCAAATTGGATGAGTAAACAATCAATGGAAGAGTACGGACATGCGATGAAGTTTTACGCATACATTAATAATGTTGGTGCTAAAGTTGATTTAAAAGCAATCGAAAAACCAAAAAGTAAATGGACTTCACCAAAGCAGGCATTTGAAGAAGCTTTGGCACATGAAAAGAAAATCACAAAAATGATTAACAACTTAGCCGATATGGCATTAGTTGAAAAAGATCATGCAACAAACATTTTCTTACATTGGTTTGTTACCGAACAAGTTGAAGAAGTTGCAAGTGTTGAAGATATTGTTAATAAATTTGAACTAATCGGCGACAACAAGAACGGTCTCTTTATATTAGATAGAGAACTAGGCAGCCGGCAGTAATTGACTTGGAATTCAAAGAAAACGTAAATTTTTCATTTTACAATTACTCTTAATTTATTATATTTGGGGTCTGTAAAATTTCAAGAAATGGAGCAAAAAATGGCTAGAAGATGTCAGATAACCGGTGTAGGGCCCAAATCAGGCAGCAGTATCTCTCACGCACATAATAAAACAAAAAGAAGATTTTTACCGAATTTGCAGAAAAAAAGAATTTGGGTTAAAGAATTGAATAGATACGTTACGGTTAAAGTTTCCACTAGTGCCTTAAAAACCATTTCAAAAAACGGAACTGCCGAATTAGCGAAAATGATTCTTGATCAAAAAATTAAAGTGAATTAACCTGAATTTTCTCTGTAATTAAAAAAGCCTGTCAACCGACGGGCTTTTTTGTTTTAAAGAATGCTGGATTTCAGAATTAATTACAATAAAAATCTATTAGATAAAACCAACGGGGTATTGCGCTCTTATTTTCAGCACAAAACTAATGTTGTTAAAAAAAATAGTTTAAGAATGAGATATAACTCAGCACTTAGACTGATCAGATTATCAAATACAGTGATTAAAATAAAAAAAGCAAGGATAAGCCGCGAATTAGCGGCTAATAATCTTGCCTCTCACACAGTGATGCCCTTGGCAGAATTCGCTAATCAAAAATTTTAC
>CAYLVF010000195.1:4568-5285 GCA_964387045.1 uncultured Melioribacter sp.
GAGAAGTTTGAAACACCTTAGAATGTTTTGTATTATATTTATAGTATGAAAACGGAATTGCAAATAAATAACGATATCCTATTGTGGGCTGTTGAGAGAGCCGGTTCTAACATTGAAGAAGTTTCCGAAAAAATACCCGCTTTTCCTAATTGGCTTTCTGGTGATAAGAAACCAACTATAAAGCAGCTTCAAACATTTGAAAAAAAGCTGTATCTCCCCTTTGGTTATTTATTTTTGGATTCTCCTCCGAAAGAAAAAATTCCAATACCTTTTTTCCGTACTACCGGAAACCGACAAGATAAAATTTCTCTTAATGTATTTGACCAAATTTTATTGCTGCAGCAAAGACAAAAGTGGTTGGCGGATTATCTAAAAGATTATGATTACGAGCAACTCGAATTTGTTGGGAAATATACAAATGAAAACAACGTTCAAACAATTGTAGAAAACATTCGCAACACACTCGGACTTTCTGAAAACTGGGCAAATGAGTTACTTAATTGGGAAAAAGCAAAAGACCACTTAACCCAAAAGATCGAAGAGATTGGAATAGTTACTAATTTCAGCAGTATTGTTGGGAATAATACACATCGAAACATTAAAGTAGAAGAATGCCGTGGCTTTGTGCTGGTTGATGAATATGCGCCCTTTATGTTTATTAATTCTGCCGATAGTAAGTCCGCACAAATATTTACACTTGCACACGAACTGGCTCAT
>CAYLVF010000196.1:0-5275 GCA_964387045.1 uncultured Melioribacter sp.
GGTTTTATTGCATTGAATCTTAGTTCAATCATAACTTTAAGTCACCTTAATATGAAAAAGGCAGGTAAAACAGTTAGCGTAGTTTTACCTGCCTACAATTTAAGAAATTTTTTCTTTAAAACATCAGTTTACAATGGTTGTTGATGTTATTTCATTTGGACCTACCACCATAGTAACCCTGACGGAATCAGAGCCGTCGTTTCCTACTTCATTACCAATACCATTTATTGTTACTGTTTGAGCTGCAACTGTTGCAGCATATGAACCGTTTGCATTCGATTGTAATTGTAATGGAATAGTCCAACCAGTGAAAGTATTACCACCACCACCTAAAGCTGTGGGTTTTCTGTAATATTGTTGTGACATTGCAGCTAGATTTGTCATATCGGCAATAACTGCATCTCTATTTGCTGCTGATGCACTAGCTGTAAAAACATTGATACCGACTACAACAGCGATACCAACTATGATAACGCCGAGAACGATAAGTAATAATTGTTGTTGACCCATGGTTCAACTCCTTTTGATTTGTTTGTGATTGTTTGTTTATGATTGTGTGAGAATTTCATGCCAATATTTTAACTCCATTATAAACTTTTATAAAAAACGACCTATTTTATCCTAATCAGTCCGATAAAGTAATTTCTAAAACTAACAAATATATTTTAAGAACTAATATCTACTACTAAACGTTAATTAATTACTTGAGCAAGATACTCTGTTGGAGAAACTACCAATTGAACTTTTACAGAATCGGTTCCGGTTACAACTTCGTTGCCTGTACCGATTAAAGTAATTTCTTGTGCCGCTATATTTAATATTTTGTATGACCCATTAGCCGTAGTTCTTAATTCAAGCGGGATATTCCATCCTGTGAAAGTGCGACTTCCCCCGCCTAGTGCAGCTGGTTTTTGGTAATATTGTTGAGCGTGGGCAGCTAAGTTTACTAATTCATTAATAACATTATTTCGTTTTGCTTCAGCAGCGTTTGCCTGGAATAAATTTATGCCGACAAAAATTGCAATGCCGACAACTATAACACCTAAAACTATTAATAATAACTGCTGCTGACCCATCCTACCTTACTCTCTTTGTGAGTGAGTAACCAATGAACAAATTTCTTACCAACTCAATAGTTGTCAATTCTCGTAGTAAATATTACCGCTTTTGTTATAATATTGTATTTCTTTGATAGATGCAAGAAAAAATAGATGGTCGATTTAGAAATTATATCGGTAATCCGGTAATATTTTCCTGTAAGATTTGCTGAATTTTATAAGGAGGTTGAATAATTGGTGCGGAAGGAAAATTGGAACAAAAAAAGGAATAGAGGAATATTGGAATAATGGAATATTGGAATAATGGAAAAAGCTATTTAGAAAAAAGAATTTAAATAGCAATCCTTGAAGGTAAGCGTATGTTGTTTCGAGCTCTTTATCCTTCAAGGTTGCTTTGGTCAATTTACGCAGGAGAGCAACCTTCGAGGATAAAGAACTTAAATAGCCATCGCTTACTTCGAAGGTTTGACTAAATGACATGAAGTCTGCTGCTACTTTGAAAGAAACTATCTTAATTTTATGTGGAGTTCTTTTAATTGAACATCACTAACCGGTGAGGGACAATCATCCATTGGCGATGTAGCGCTTGCCGTTTTTGGAAATGCCATTACTTCACGAATAGAATTTTCATTTGCCAACAACATTACAAGTCTGTCAAAACCGAAAGCGATACCGCCATGCGGTGGTGCTCCATATTTGAAAGCACCCATTAAAAATCCGAATTTTTGATTTGCTTCCTCATCGCTGATTCCCAATGCACGAAACATTGCAGCCTGCAAATCGGCATTGTGTATTCTAATACTTCCACCGGCAATTTCATTTCCGTTCAATACCAAATCGTAAGCTCTTGCTCGGAGTTCACCCGGATTGTTTTCAAGTTTATCGACATCATCAAGATTTGGCGAAGTAAACGGATGATGCATTGCATAAAAACGCTGAGTATCATCATCCCATTCAAACAATGGAAATTCGGTTACCCATAATAGTTTCCACACTTCTTCTTTAGGAATCAAATCTAATCTTCTTGCCATTTCTAAACGAAGCGAACCCATCAGTGATAAAGTTTTTAATTTTGGTCCGGCAAGAATGAAAATTAAATCACCAACTTCGGCATTCATCGTATTAATAATATTCTGCTTTTCTTCATAATTAAAAAATTTGGCAACAGGTGCATCGAGTCCGTCTTCTTTGACTCGCATCCAAATTAATCCACCGGCACCAAGTTTCTTAACGAAATCGGTAAGTACATCAAGTTGATTTCTTGTGTAATCACCGCATCCTTTTGCAAGCAAGCCTGTAACAATGCCGTTTCCTTCAACAGCTTCATTGAATACTCTAAACTCGGCATTTTTCACAACTTCGTTTAAAGTAACCATCTCTAACCCGAAACGAAGATCGGGCTTATCACTTCCGTAAGTTTCCATTGCTTCATTAAAAGATAAACGCGGAATAGGAATTTCAAGATCATAACCTTTTACTTCTTTTAATAATTTCTTCATTAATCCTTCAACAATTTCAAAAACATCTTCGGTATCAACAAAGGACATTTCAATATCAATCTGTGTAAATTCCGGCTGACGATCTGCACGCAAGTCTTCATCTCTAAAACATTTTACTATTTGAAAATATCTATCAAACCCCGACACCATCAATAATTGTTTATATGTTTGAGGCGACTGCGGTAAAGCATAAAATTTTCCTTTATGAACACGGCTTGGAACAAGAAAATCTCTTGCCCCTTCAGGCGTGCTTTTCATAAGTACAGGAGTTTCAACCTCAACAAAATTTTGTTCATCAAAATATTTGCGAACACTCTGATACATTTTATGACGAAGTAATAAATTCTTCTGCATGTTACTACGTCGTAAATCAAGGTATCTATATTTTAAACGAATATCTTCATGAACGTCAACATTATCGGCAATTTGAAAAGGTGGAGTTTCAGCTTTATTCAAAATAATTAACTTATCAACCATTACATCAATATGTCCGGTTGGTAATCTCGGGTTATCGGTTTCGGGCGGACGTTTACGAACTTTACCTTCAATCGAAATTACATATTCGCTTCTTAGATGTGAAGCGAGTTCGTGAGAATCTTTATTATAAGTAGGTTCAAAAACAATTTGAGTAATTCCGTAACGATCGCGAAGATCAATAAAAATAACTCCGCCAAGATCACGTCTTGTGTCTACCCATCCATTTAATACAACAATTTCTCCAATGCTTGATTCACGCAGTTCTCCGCAAGTATGTGTTCTTTTACTGAATTTCATTTCATAACTCCAATGCTGAAAAATTAGCTTCAAAAATAATTAAATAGTAATGCCGATACAAATTACAAATCATTTAATTATTTTGGTTCATGAAAATTATTGTAGATGAAAATATTGAATTCGGAATTGAGGCATTTCAGCAATTTGGTGATGTTACACTTTCACACGGAAGAAAAATTACTAATAAAATGCTGAAAGATGTTGAAGTTCTTATTGTTCGTTCAATCACAAATGTTAACGAGGATTTACTAAAAAATACTTCGGTTAAGTTTGTCGGTACAACAACAATCGGTACAGATCATCTTGATATAGATTACTTGAAATCACAAAAGATTCATTTTGCAAGCGCTCAGGGATGCAATTCATATGCGGTTACCGAGTATGTTCTTTGTGCGGTAGTTAAAATTGCACATGAAAAAAAAATTAATCTTACCGATAAGACATTAGGTGTAGTTGGTTACGGTAACATCGGTAAAAAGATTACAAAGTTTGCGAATGTACTTGGTATAAAAACTTATGTTAACGATCCTCCGCTTCAACGAGAAGGATACGAATATAATTTTTGTTCATTAGATGAGGCACTTAATTGTGATATTATAACTTTCCATGTGCCTCTTTATAAGGAGGGTTTAGATAAAACTTTACATTTACTCGATGAAAATAGAATTAATGAACTCAAGCCCGGTACAATTTTAATTAATACAAGCCGCGGTGGTGTTGTTGATAATATCGCTTTGCTGAAAAGATTACAAAACAACAATGATATAACTGTTGTGCTTGATGTTTGGGAAAACGAACCTATCATTAACAGTGAGCTTCTGCAAAAAGTTTATTTTGGCACACCGCATATCGCCGGTTATTCCTATGAAGGAAAAGTTAATGGAACAATAATGATATATAATTCATTATGTAAATTTTTGAATAAAGAAAAATTTTGGAAACCGGTCTTAAAAGCCGTTGATTCAAATAAAATCAGCCCCGATAAATCACAAAGTATAACTGAGCTGCTTTACCAAATCACAAAAAAGATTTATAATATTTCGGAGGATTCAACAGCACTGAAAAATTTAACTGACTTACACCAGGATGAACTTGGTTCACATTTCGATCAACTTCGTAAAAATTATAAACTTAGAAGAGAGTTTAATAATTATTTTGTCACTTCACAAAAATTATCTTCAGAACAAACGGCTATTCTTCAGTCACTTCGATTTAATCTTTTTTGATTAAGTCATTCTGCAAAAGCTTCTAACCCAAACTGAGATTTGATAAATCAAATCTCAACAAAGAATTTAAAAATTATATTTGCTATTTATCATCTCTCGCCTTATATTTTCAGCCATTATTATTAACTTTACCTTAATTAATTAGGTGATGCATGCTTGATGCCATAGATATTAAGATTCTCGACAGATTACAAGAAAATGCCAGAACAAAAAGAAATGCACTTGCCGAGGAAGTCGGGTTGTCTCTTCCATCGCTTAGTGACCGTTTAAAGAAACTTGAAGATAACGGAATTATTGAAGGTTACTTCACAAAAGTAAACCGAAAAGTTTTTGGTTATGATCTGATGGCTTTCATTTTAGTTGTGATGGATTCTTCAAAAAATTACGAGAAACTTTCCGAAAAAGTTTTAAAGACCCCGGAAATTTTAGAATGCCATTCAATCCTCGGTGAAGGTTCGCATATTCTAAAAGCATTGGTAAAGGATACCGAAGCACTCGAAAAGTTATTAAGTCAAATTCAATCGTGGCCCGGAGTAACGCGCACAATTACAAGTTTTGTTTTATCGACAATAAAAGAAACTACAACAATAAAATTATAAGGAGTTGTTATGGCAAATGCTGATGAAGTTAAAAAAATCCTTTCTTATGTAAAGGATAACAACATACAATTCATAGATTTCAAGTTCATGGATTTTCCCGGTCAATGGCAGCATTTTAC
>CAYLVF010000197.1:0-5240 GCA_964387045.1 uncultured Melioribacter sp.
CTGGGTACTGCTTCTTGTAAGTGGTATGATCGGCGGACTTGGTCTCTTCCTTTTCGGTATGTATATGTTAAGCGAGGGACTTAAAAAAGCCGCCGGCAGTAAAATGCGAAACATTTTAAATAAAGCAACCAACAATCGCTTTGTTGCTGTCGGTATAGGAACTTTAATTACAATTATAGTGCAAAGCTCAAGCGCTACAACCGTTATGCTTGTTAGTTTTGTTCAGGCAAATCTGCTTACATTTGTCCAGACTTTGGGTGTGATTCTAGGCGCCGGTATCGGAACTACAATTACATTGCAGCTTATTGCATTTAAAATTACCGACTTTGCCCTTTTAATTATCGGTCTTGGATTTATTCTTTACTTTTTCACCAAATCAAAAAAGATTAAGAGTGTTGGTGAAGCTGTTTTAGGATTCGGAATTTTATTTTACGGAATGCACATTATGTCAAGCGCAATGGTGCCGCTTCGTACATTTTCCCTTTTTGTTGATATACTTCTACAACTTGAAAACCCTATCCTTGGTATTTTAGTCGGGACTATAATTACAGCCGTTATTCAAAGCAGTGCGGCGTCGCTTGGGCTTGTACTTATTTTAGGAATGCAAGGTTTAATAACTCTCGAAGCTGCAATCCCATTAATATTCGGAGCTAATATTGGAACTTCAGTAACTGCAATTTTGGCTAGTATCAATTCAAATAGAGATGCAAAACGAGTTGCAGTTGCACATACTCTTTTTAAAGTAATTGCCGTGATAATATTCCTGTGGTTTATTCCATCTTTAGCTGAGTTTGTTAGAATAATTTCCCCAACTATTGATTCGATTGATTTTATATCTGATTCCGAGTTTGCATATATACCGCGTCAAATTGCAAATGCACATACTGTTTTTAATTTACTTTCTACACTAATTTTTCTTCCGTTTTTAACACCGATTTCAAAATTAATTCATAAACTTCTGCCCGATAAACCCGAAGAAGAAATATCCCCTTATGAAACGAAATTCTTGGAAGATTCCCTTATCACAACTCCATCGCTTGCTTTGAATCTTGCAAAGGCAGAAGTATTGAACTTTGCAAAGAAAGTAAAAACAATGACAGAGATGATTATAATTCCCTTCTTTGAAGATAGACCCGAGATCCTCGACGAAATAAAAGAGATGGAAAAAGAAGTAGATTTCGTTCAATATAAAACGGCTAAGTATCTTACAAAAATCAGTCAGCAGGATCTCGACGAAAGCACTGCCGAAGAATCATTCCAAATTTTACAATGCTCGGCTGAATTTGAATTGATTGCCGATTTAATCTCTTCGAGGTTACGAATGCTGGCAAAGAAAAGACTTAAATACAATCTAAACTTCTCCCAGGAAGGAAAAGCCGAATTAAGTAAATTTCATTCACAGACGGTTAAGCAAGTCGCCCGGGCGATTGAGGTTTTTAAAGATACAAAGTTCGAAAGCAGCAGGAAACTTGAGCGTAAATATCAAAAATATAAAGCCGGTGAACTCGATCTTAAACGTGCACATTTTGAAAGACTAAGACAGGACATCCCCGAAGCAATTCAAACAAATGAAATGCACCTTGAATTAATTGACCTCTTCCTTAGAATCAATAGACACGCGGCTACCATCGGTAGAATAATGATGGGCGCAGTTGAAGCCGAAAACGGGAACGAATCCGAATCGGCTGAAGGTTAAGTAATACAAAACAATTCTTTTTTATCAACTCATAATAACTACTATGATTATATGACCAAATTCGCGCATTCGCGGCTTGTATTCTTTAAATAAAGCACACACCCTGAAGTATTTTTCCGTTTTTTGTTGACACGATGTCTTTTTATCATTATATTATAATCGGAAAAAAAATTCTGTTTATAATAATCAGCCGACAACGGCTTTTTTAATTTGGCTAAATAAGATGTTTTTGTGTTATTAAAAAGGAGGAAATCGTGAAACCTGTAATCCTAGTATTTGCCATGATTTTAATGCTATCTATTACTTCAATTCAAACTAATGCACATTGCGATGGAATTGATGGACCCGTAGTAATTGATGCTATGAAAGCACTTGAAACCGAAAATGTTAATTTAGTTTTAATATGGGTTATGGAAGAATATGAAGATGAAATTAAAGATGCTTTTAACAAAACGCTTCAAGTTAGAAAACAAAGTCCTGAAGCAAAAGAAATGGCGGATATGTATTTCTTCGAGACATTAGTTCGGTTACATAGACAAGGTGAAGGTGCTCCCTACACAGGATTAAAACCTGCAGGCAGAAATTTAGGACCTGCATTACAACTAGCTGATGCTTCAATTGAGAAAGAATCACTAAAAGAATTGTATGAACTTTTAACCAACAGTATTCACGATGGGCTTCATCATTATTTCGAAATGATTATGTATAAAAAGAACTATGAGATAAACAATGTTCAAGCAGGTAGAGAATTCGTGGAAGGTTATGTTCAATTTGTACACTACGTAGAAGCTATTTATAATATGTCAAATATTTATGAAGAGAACAACAATCACAAATTTGAAAATCATGAAACTCATAAGCACTAAATTGATGATTTAGAAAGTTTTTTTTTAATTAAATCGGACTAAATATTCTTTTTATATTAAGAGAGAGGAAACAATGAAAATCACATATAAATTATTAACTGTTTTTTTTACAATCGGTATTTCACTTGGTATTTATTCCTGCAGCGAAAGTCAATCGGCTGAACCTCAAAAAGAAATACAGGCTGAATTAACTCACGCTCCTTTCGTACCCAAACCTATTCAGCGTAATTATCCTGCAAAAGTACGCGTCGATATGGAAGTTTTAGAACTTGTCGGACAACTTTCAGACGGAGTTGAATATACATTTTGGACATTCGGCGGAAAAGTACCCGGTGAGTTCATACGGGTAAGAGAAGGCGATGAAATCGAATTCCATCTTCATAATCATCCTTCAAGCAAACTTCCGCATAATATAGATTTACATGCGGTAACCGGACCCGGAGGCGGTGCCGAAGCTTCATTCACAACCCCCGGTCATAGCTCGGTATTTTCTTTCAAAGCATTAAACCCCGGTTTATATGTTTATCATTGTGCAACCGCCCCTGTCGGACTTCATATTGCAAACGGTATGTACGGATTAATTTTTGTTGAACCGAAAGAAGGTCTGCCCCTTGTTGATAGAGAATACTATGTAATGCAAAGTGAATTTTATACCGAAGGCGCTTATGGTGAAAAGGGATATCAACCTTTCAGTATGGAAAAAGCTTTGCAAGAAAACCCGGATTATGTTGTGTTCAATGGCTCGGTAGGTGCAATGGTTGGAGATAAATCTTTACGAGCTAATGTAGGAGAAAGAGTAAGATTATTTGTAGGTAACGGCGGTCCAAATCTTGTTTCATCATTCCACGTTATCGGCGAAATCTTTGACGTTGTTTATCAAGAAGGTGGAACATCTGTAAAACAGAAAAATGTTCAAACAACATTAGTACCTGCGGGCGGGTCAGCAATTGTTGAATTTGATGTTGATGTACCGGGTGAATTTATTCTTGTAGATCATTCAATATTCAGAGCATTCAATAAAGGAGCAATAGGTAAACTTGCGGTTTCCGGTCCGGAAAACGAAACAATATTCTCACATAAAATTGAAGATAAAATATACAGCGGCGCCGATTCAAAATTTGGGTCTATAGACCCAACAACCGGTAAATACCGCGAAAGTAAAGACGAAGTATATAAACCTCAATTTGCCGACCAAGCTCAAGAAAAAAATCTCTCGGAATTATCAACCGAGAACAAATCAAACAATTCAAGTACATCTTCATCCGATAATGATATTGCAAAATTAGGAAGACAAATTTATCAATCAAGCTGTTCAGCATGTCATATGGCTGATGGTTCAGGAATGGTAAACGTATTTCCACCAATTAAAAATTCCGATTGGATTGACAAAAACGGAAAAGCAGGAATGATATCGGTAGTCGCGAACGGTATGAATGGTCCGGTTACGGTGAACGGAGTAAAATATAACAACGTAATGCCACCTCAGAATTTAAATGACAAAGAAATGGCTGCCGTTCTTACTTATGTATATAAAGAAATTATTAAATCAAACGAAACAGTTACGGTTGAAGATGTTAAGAAACATAAAAACAACAAACAGCTTTCGAGTAAGTAAAAATGAAAACACTAATTAACATATCGCTTTTTATATTATTAATTACATCGACAATTTATGCAAAGAAACCTTCGGAATTATCTATAGAAATGGTAAAAATTCCAACCGGAACTTATACACCATTATACGTTAACGATACAACCGATCAAAGCGAAAAGGTTGATGCATTCTTAATAGATAAGTACCCGGTGACAAACAAGGAGTTTCTCGAATTCGTAAAGGAAAATCCGAAGTGGAGAAAATCTAACGTAAATAAATTATTCGCAGATGAAAGATATTTATCTCATTGGTATGATGATTTAACTCTTGGTGAAAATGTTAATCCGGATTCACCCGTTACAAACATCAGCTGGTTCGCTGCAAAAGCTTATGCCGAATCTCTTGGAAAAAGATTGCCTACTGTTGCTGAATGGGAATTAGCAGCTCAAGCCGATGAATCAAATCCAAATGGTTATGCTAACCCAAAGTATGTATCAAGAATTTTAGAATGGTATTCAAAACCATCTGCAAAAAATCTTCCGCCCGTCGGAAGTGTGTTTGAAAACTATTACGGTGTGCATGACATTCATGGTTTAGTTTGGGAATGGACTGCAGACTTTTTCAACTCATTAGTTTCAGGTGAATCGAGAGCTGACGGCGGAATTAATAGAAATTTATTTTGCGGAACAGGTTCGGTAGGTGCAACTGATTTCAAAAATTATCCTGCTTTTATGCGTTTCGCATTTAGAAGCAGTCTTAAAGCAAATTATACAACCGAAAGTCTCGGTTTTAGATGTGCAAAGGATATTAATTAAGAGAGGTTTGTTATGAAAAAATTATCCGCAATTATAATAGCCGTTTTAATATTGACTGTATCAGTCATTTATATTGTTGCAACCGAAACATCCGTTGATGCATCTTCGCGGGTTGAACTTCAAGATAAGAAAGGCAAAAAAGAATCTTGCTGTTCCTCCCATATGGAAGAAGTTTCAATAAGTGATTTAACCGAGAATTCTTTATATCAATTGAACTCTGAATGGACAAATCAGTTCGGAAATAAAATTAATCTCACAGAATTAAAAGG
>CAYLVF010000198.1:0-5238 GCA_964387045.1 uncultured Melioribacter sp.
ATTATCTTTTCTCATTTCTTCTAGATAATCTTGCAATGATTTCAACATATATTCATATTCACCGCGTAGATAAACAATGCCCTCTTTTGCACCGATTGTATAACCACCGACAACCATTCCGTCAAAAACTAATTCAGGATATTCGAGGAGAAGAACTCTATCTTTAAAAGTTCCCGGTTCACCTTCATCGGCATTACAGATAACATATTTTTTTTCGGATTTAGCAGCAGCGGTAAGCATCCATTTTGTTGATGTTGGAAATCCCGCACCACCTCTGCCTCTTAGTTTAGATTCTTTTAATTCGAAGAGGACATCTTCTCTACCTATAGAGACAGCTTTTTTAACAGCATCTCCACGGGTGTAATCTGAAAAGATAACCGCCCCTTCCCTTTTCACTTTGTTTTCCATTTTCTCCCCTATTTTAAATTTTCCAAAATTTCGATTGCTTTTTCCGGAGTTAAATGGGAATAAACTTGATCATTAACCAGCATTGCGGGTCCTTGATCACACATTCCAAGGCAGTTAGCATACTCCAGAGTAACACTTTTATCCTTTGTAGTTTCACCGAATTTAATTCCGAGTTCACGTTCTATGGCTTTGGCTACTGCTTCCTTACCAAACATATCACATGTAATAGTTTGACACAGGCGAACTACATTTCTTCCCATCGGTTTGTGCGTTAGAAAAGAATAGAACGTTACGACACTATACACTTCAACGGGATGAATATCTAATAATCTCGCTACTTCCTGCTGTGCAAAATCGGAAATGTACTTATGATTTTTTTCGATTCCCTGAAGAATCGGAAGGAGCGATGATCTGTCTTTACCGTAAAGATCTACTAGCTTACTGATCTCTTCGGATAAGGAATTTTTTTCCATTACAAGCATCTTCAACTCCTTAATTTTTGTTTAACAATTTGTTGACTTTCTCAATTAGTTCTTCAGGCGAAATCGGTTTTTCAACAAAATCATCAACCGGAACCATATCGCTTTGTCCGAAATCATAACCGGTAGTTTTTGATACGGAAGTGTACATTAGTATCGGTGTTTTAACATTGTTTTTTCTAAATTTCTGAGCCAAGAAGAAACCATCATCGGGTTCATCCATCATTACGTCAAGAATAATTAGATCTGGATTTTTCTCCATAACAATTTTGTAACCATCATCAGGATTACTAGCGGTAATGATATCAAAACCATGAGATTTCAGAACTAACTTACTGGCTTCAATGATGTCCGGATCATCATCAATAATTGCAATTAATGTCATTTTCATCTCCATCTTATTTAGTTGTTATTATTTATGGGTAAGTAAATCGTAAACGTCGTTCCTACACCAAATTGACTTTCGACTTCAATTTTACCATGATATGAATCGACAATTTGTTTCACTATTGTCAATCCGAGACCGGTTCCGCTTATTCCTCTTGTGTGTTCATTTTTAACTCTAAAAAACTCCTGGAACAATTTATCTTTTTCATCTTCCTTCAAACCAATCCCGGTATCTTTTATTTTTGTAATAAGATAATTCTCATTAGCACCGGCAATTATTTCTATGCTTCCGTTCTTCTTATTGTATTTAATTGCGTTACTCAAAATGTTAGTGAACATTCTTGTAATCTCGTTATGGTCAGCTTTAATAACCGGCAGTGAATCTTCCAAAATAAGGTTAAACGAGATATTATTGAATTGTGCTTCGATTTCCAAAAATTCCGAGGTTGATTTGATTATATCTTTTATATCGAGTGTAACTATTTCACGATGTTTTGTTTTTAATTCCATACGGGAAATATCAAGCAAGTCATTAACCAAGTCGAGTAGGCTTCGCAATCTCACAATTGATCTTGATACAAAATCATTCTGCTGGTCTTCACTTATTTTTAAATTTTTATCGATGATGATTTTTAGAAAACCAAGAACGGCAGCAACAGGAGTTTTCAATTCATGTGCAACCATAGAAACGAATTGATTTTTTATCAGTTCAATCTTCTTTAATCCAGTAATGTTTCTTATGACAACCGCAACCCCGGCAAGTGAACCATCCGGATTGGGAACCGGTGAAGTTACAGCTTCAATAAATAATTCGTTTTGGATTATTTCTATTTGTGTTGAATATGATTTGTTTATTAACTGGTCACTTTCCAAATACTTATCAATCAAGTCAACAACCTTATCAGGTATTTTGCTCAATATTTCTTTATTGTTTTTTGCATCTACGATGTTCAAATTTTTGAATACGGCATTATTTCTGTAAACAACCTCACCTTGTTTATTGATAACAAGAACGCCATCCCCTATTAAATTAATTATTGTACTAAGTCTGCTTCTTTCGGTAGCAAGTTCGAGTAAGTTCGCTTCTCGTTCTTTCTTAAGCTGTTCGGATTCAAGAATTAATAATCTTTGTGCATAACCTTTTTGAAGATTGTATAATAATTCATCGGGTGTAAATGGTTTGGGTATATAGCCATAAGCACCGATACGAGTTGATTCTATAGCAGTTTCATAACTTGCGTATGCTGTTGCAATTAGACAAACCGTATTCGGTCTAACTTTTTTAATCTCTGTTAAAACTTGGAGTCCGTCAATATCAGGCATTTTAAGGTCAATAACGGCTAAGTCAAAATCGTTTTTGGTTCCTTTTTCAATACCTTCGGTTCCGTTTTCTGCGGTTTCAACGGAATAACCTTCCATTTCCAATAGCCGCTGTGTACCAATGCGTAAACCTTTCTCATCATCCACAATCAAAACTCTTGGAGAATATTCCTTCATCAACTTTTCTGCGTTATGTTCTTTTACTTCTTGCATTTATATTTTAGATACTCTTATTCATCAAAATAATTTTCTAATTTCGAGATTAGTTCATCCACAACAACCGGTTTGTGCAGAATCCCATCACATTTAATCCATTCTCTCTCTTCTTTTGTATCGGAAGAAAATTTGAAGCCTGTATCGTAAGTAGCGGATGTAAGAATGAATACGGGAATCTTCTTACCATGTTCAGTTTTTTTAATTCTATGACACAGTATAAAACCCGAATCATATTCTTCCATTATCAAATCTATAATCGCTACATCAGGTTTGAATTTATTAAAAGCTTCAATTCCATCTTTACCCGATTCAGCAGTAATAACATTGAAACCTTTCGATTCCATCAAAAGCTTATTTTGCTCGAGCAGATCAATATCGTCATCAACTAGTAATATTGTTTTTATTTTATCTGAATGCTGCATGGTTGACTCCTAATTCATTTTTATATTTTGCGTCTAAAATTTGTAAAGGCAATTTTATTGTAAAAACACTTCCGGAGCCTTCATTACTTCTAACAGAAATATCGCCTTTGTGCATTTTAACTATTCCGTAAGTAATTGCTAAACCTAAACCTGTACCTTTTCCCATCTTTTTTGTTGTAAAAAAAGGTGTGAAAAGTTTTTTAATATTTTCTTGAGGAATGCCGCAACCGGTATCAATCACATCAACAACAATTGTATTTTCTTCATTACGTAAATTGATTGATAGATTTTTAGTATCGGAATCTTCTAGAGCTTCGCACCCGTTGTTTATTACATTAAGAAATACTTGTTTAATTTGTTCTCTATCGGCTGAGATTATTTTTGTTTCAGTGTTATCGTTTACATTAATTATTACATTATCAAATGCCGGATTAATTTTGACAGCTTTTACAATCTCATCAATAACAGAAGGAATGTTAACCGAGGCTATTTTTAATTTACCATGCCGTGCAAAATTTAGCAAGTTAGAAACAATATTTTTGCATCTATTCGCCTCTTCAATAATCATTGAGTAATCCTCTGCATTTGTTACCTCACACTTCTTTGCATCAATCTCTCGTTTAAGCATAGATGCATAAAGAATTATCGTACCTAGCGGATTATTTAATTCGTGTGCAACCCCGGCAGCAAGCTGACCGATAGAAGCCAACTTTTCCGCACTCTGAAGCTGTTCTTGTGTATTCTCCAAATCTTTATATGCTTTTTCCAATTTTTCGATTAAGTACGGAAGACACATGTCTTCTTCAGCCAAGTCTTTTGCTATTGCAATTGCATATTCTCTACAACTTGGATAACCGCACGCACCGCAATTTAACTCATCTTGCTTTTCATATTTTTCTGTGCGGGCAAGAATCTCCTTTATCTTCTCTTCTGAAGGCATTGGTCTGCGTTGAGATTTAGCATGAAAATTTCTTCTGAGATTAAGATTCCTACTGTTATATATTTCACTTTTCCACTTTTTCTTATCGAGGTTGTGAATATACTTTTCGATAAACTCGATTACTTTTTCACGTCTTGAAAATAGATTGAGATTAGTATCGATTGCAGGACCGTTGATACAGCCTTCACAAAAAAGAATATCTATAAACTTTGATTTAATTTTATTCTCTGCTATATCATTAATTATATGCCGGACTTTTTCTTTACCGTCTACTACGATAATATTTCTTTCCAATACATCGGATGAAATATCTGCAGTTTTTAATAAACCACCTGTAAGCGGAAATGATTTACCCACATTAGCATAAGGTGGATCATATTCCCCTTCTTCAAGTCCACCAATATTTATATTTAGCTCCTCAAATATTTCTTTCAATTCAGTAAATGTTAGAACAGCATCAATAACTCCCTCTACTTCAGGGTCAAGTATTTCACTTTTCTTTGCAACACAAGGACCAATAAACACGACACTGCAATCATCTCCATAATTTTCTTTTAAGTATTTACCCATTGCAATCATCGGAGAAACTATCTTAGCAAGGTTTGGCACTAAATCAACAAAATATTTTTCGATATAATTATTTATTGCCGGACATGGAGAAGTGATTATTGTCTTTCCATTTATTTTCTCAAATTCTTCACGATAAAGTCTTGTAATTAAATCCGCACCAAATGCAGTTTCACACACATGTGTAAAACCTATTTTTCTTAAAGCTGTCGGTACACGACTATAATTATCCGGGAATGATGCCGCCAGTGAAGGCGCAATTATTGCAATTGTTTTATGCGAGGGAATTAGATTAAATAGAACTTTTTCCTTATCACTTAAAATGCTTTTTGCTTTTTGAGAACATACTTTTACACAATGACCGCAGCTTATGCATCGCTCTTGAATTACAACGGCTTGACCACCTTCAACTCTTATAGCTGTTGCAGGGCATTCACGGACACAGGAATAACATCTTTTACACTTTTGCGCTATTGTAGATACTATTCCTAACATATTA
>CAYLVF010000199.1:0-5221 GCA_964387045.1 uncultured Melioribacter sp.
CTTTCGGATTTGCGTTCATGTTTACCGCAAATTCAATTTCAACAAAAGTACCCATACCCCACGTTCCTAATTCAAGAAGAAGATCGAGTATTTCCGCGAGCGGAAAAATTTTATGTTTTAAAATTGGTGCGAATGTGACTACTCTTGTTCCGTTCCGTGAAATGCCATCATATACCGCATCATTTTCAGGTGAATAAGTCGAACCTACGTAAGACAATGTTTGATCTTTTTCAGCTGCGGATAGTTCAAAATTCTTCACAAATATTTCCGGGTCTTCGTCCGAACTGGTAATTTTTGTCATTAGATCAAGAGCATAGAAGTTTTGCTGTGCGTTTCGTAATGTTTCTTTGGTTGAGAAAAATTGTAATAGATGTTTGGGGAATTTTGGACAGAAGCGAACCGTTTCGCCTCCTTCAACAACGGTTTGCCCCAACCCAAGCGCAACGTAAGCAATACCGTCCTGAGATTTCTGCGGCGGGACCGGATAAAAATTATATGATTTTGCAACACCGGCGAAATCGGGATAAAAACGATCACCGTGTTTCGACCCGATTAATCTCTGAACTATGACTGCCATCTTTTCTTCTTCAAGTCTATAAGAGGTTGCTTTCATATAGTCTTTTGCAGAAGATAAAAATTGCGAAGCGTAAACGCTTTTTATTGCAACTAAAAGCTCATGAAGTCTTACCTTTGGATCGTTATCATTATTCGGGATCATAAATGTTTTATAGACCCCGGCAAAGGGTTGAAACTGCGAATCTTCCAACAAACTTGAAGATCGAACCGCAAGCGGTTCTCGAATGATGTCAAGAAAGTCTTCAAGTTTATCTATTATTTCCTCGGGAAAGAAAGCAGCTTCACGAAAACTTTTTGCTATTAGATGGTCATCGCTTTCGTTCAATGCAAAATTAAATAACTTATTTTCGTCAATGAACTGGTCAAATACATCAGTTGCAATTACGACAGCCGATGGAACTGAGATCTCAATTCCTTTGAACTTATCATGTAATTCATAATTATTTATTAATGTATTGATGAAACCTAGTCCGCGCGCTTTACCACCGAGCGAGCCACCGCCAATTCGAGCAAAACTATTTTTTGGATCGAAGGAATCCTTATTAAAATCAGTAACTATTCCTCGAGTTCTTAATTGTTGATATAGTACTAGTGAGTCAATCAAATTATTTCTTAGTTCGGCAGGTGTATCGAAATCACTAAGTTTACGCGGACGTAATCTATCGGCAAGCCAAAATTCCGTTCTCGCTTTCAACCAGCGAGAAAAATCATTTCTAGCAGCATGAAAAACAATCGATTCGTCGGGTACAATTCTTAATTTTTCCTCCAGCTGTTTCAAATTTGATGCTCTGTCAACTTCATTTCCGTCGGGTAATCTGAAAATAAAATCTCCGAAACCAAAATTTTCCAGCATAAAGTTTCTTAAATCATGAAGTAACCTGGGTGAGCCTTTCAATAGAAAACCTGCACCTATTTCTTTGGCTTTTGCCTGATATTCCTGGTTACTTGATTGCAAAACAATCGGAATATCATGATGTTGACTTCGAACTTCAATTGCAAATTTAATGCCTGCTTCGGGGTCACGCACACCATTATGTTTGAAATTTATATCTGTTATCACACCTAGAATGTATTCGTGAAATTTCTCAAAATAATCCCATGCTTCTTCATATGTAGTACAAAGAAGAATTTTGGGTCTGGCTCGCATCCTCAAATATTTATGTGTTAGATTAACACCTTCCGAAAGCAATTGCTGAGACTGTTTGAGAATAACTTTGTATATAAGAGGAAGGTAAGTAGAATAAAACTTAACGTTATCTTCAACAAGAATTATAGATTGCACACCGGCATTAAGAGTATCATTTTCAACATTTAATTTATCTTCAATATATTTAATTATACCTATCAGTAAGCGGTAATCTCCTTGCCATATAAAAATTTTATCGAATAACGAAATGTCATAATGGGTTTGAATTTCTTTTCTTTCTCTATTATCGTAAGCCAATAAAACAATAGGGGTATTAATATTTTTTTCTTTTAAAGTTCGGGCAAATTCGATTACATGCATATCTTCTATGTGAAGAGTAGTTATAATCAGATCGTAAAAATTAGTTCCGCTATTCAAGATATCGAGCGCTTCGGCGGCTGTGGTTACGGCGGTAAGTTCAGGTGCGTGACTCAGATTCAGATTTTGGTATTCTTCCCTAATTAATTCATATAAACGTCCGTCTTCTTCAAACAGGTAATTATCATAAAGACTTGAAACCAGAAGTATATCTCTGATTTTATACCGCATCAACTTATGGAATCTTTTTATTCGCTGTCCAAACATATTCTTAATATTTAGCTGCTCGATCTTATTTATTTTCATCGGTAATCTTTATATTGATTGATAATTGGATAGGTAAAATATAATAAAAAAGGCAATTGATTCATCATATTAAAATGACAACCAATTGCCTAAGAAAAATAAATATTAATATAACTATACAATACCTTGATCTAACATAGCATCGGCAACTTTTAAGAAACCTGCAATGTTTGCACCAACAACATAGTTACCCGGTTTGCCGAATCTCTCTGCGGTACTAATACAAGTATTATGAATATTAATCATAATCTGATGTAGTCTGCTGTCAACTTCTTCTCTAACCCAAGGAAGTCTCATACTGTTTTGTGTCATTTCCAAACCGGAAGTAGCAACACCGCCGGCGTTTGCGGCTTTCCCCGGTGCATAAAGAATTTTGGATTCAAGAAATACTTTAATTCCTTCGTTAGTTGTCGGCATGTTTGCCCCTTCGCATACACACATACAACCGTTCTTAACTAATTCAATAGCTTCGCTTTCATTCAATTCATTTTGTGTTGCACAGGGCATAGCAACATCAACTTTTATACCCCATGGTCTTTTACCGGGGAAGAATTCAGTTTTAAATTCTTTAGCATAAGGTTCTACAGCATCAAGCGCACTAGCCCGCAGTTTAAGCATGTAGTCAACTTTTTCGCCGGTTATTCCGTCTTTATCGTAAATAAAACCATCGGGACCCGATAGTGTTACTACTTTTCCGCCAAGTTCATTAATTTTTGTTACGGCTCCCCAAGCAACATTTCCGAAACCGGATACAGCAACAGTTTTCCCTTCAAAGTGTGTATTTTTTGTTTTCAACATTTCTTGCGCAAAATAGACTGCACCAAAACCTGTGGCTTCGGGACGAATAAGTGAACCGCCCCAATTCAATCCTTTACCGGTCAGTACTCCGGTAAATTCGTTTCGTAATCTTTTATATTGTCCAAATAAGTAACCGACTTCTCTTGCACCAACGCCGATGTCGCCTGCCGGTACATCAGTATCAGAACCAATATGACGGTAAAGTTCCGTCATAAAACTTTGGCAGAAACGCATTACTTCATGATCACTTTTTCCTTTGGGGTCAAAATCAGAACCGCCTTTCCCGCCGCCCATAGGGAGTGTAGTTAAACTGTTTTTAAATACTTGCTCAAATGCTAAGAATTTTAGAATACCAAGTGTTACAGAAGGGTGAAAACGAAGTCCACCTTTATATGGTCCTATAGCACTGTTCATTTGAATTCTGTAACCTCTGTTAACGTGAACATCACCTTGATCATCGACCCAGGGTACTCGAAATATTATCACTCTTTCGGGTTCAACCATTCTTTCTAGGATACTTGCGGAACGATATTCAGGGTGTCTTTCAAGAACTACGTCAAGTGATTCAAGCACTTCTTCAACTGCCTGAATAAATTCGGGTTCGCTTTGATTTTTTGCTTTTACTTCTGAAATTATTTTTTGTGTGTAATCCGACATAACTACTCCAGTCAATTTTGTGGGGTAAAAATATTACTTATATAAAGACAAATTTAACTTAATTTGCCTATGAAACTTAGTGATTATTTACAACAAGAAAAATGAAAACCGTAACAAACGATGCTTTTTGAGTGAAGAAATAACCTTTTTTGATGATATTTGGTAAGGTGAATGACTAACAAGAGGAGTTATAGTCTTTTTACTTCTTTGTGATAATTGAAACGTTTTATAAATTTCTATATTAACACTTCTAAAAAGAACGGTACGGACAAAAAATATGGTTGCCATAATAGAATACTGTATAAATAACGCTTCGGCTATTTCTAATGCTCTTTCTGAGCTGGAGATAGATCATGTGATCACCAAAAGCGAGGTGGAAATTATCAAAGCGGACAAAATTATATTAACCGGTTCGGAGAATTTCCATTTATCAGTTAAGATGCTTCACCTGTTAAACTTATTCACACAACTTCGTGTAATCAAAAAACCGATTCTTGGCATTTCGCATGGTATGCAAATTTTATGCAACCATTCCGATGAAGGGGATACTTCTTGTCTTGGTATCATAGATACCGAATCAAAAAAGTTTGATGAAACGGAATTTAAAACTCCACATATAGGATTGAGTAAAATTAAATATACCCGAGCAAGTAAATTGTTTGATGGAATTGAAAATGACTCTAGTTTCTTCTATCATCACTCGTATTACATTCCTCAAAATAAATTTACGGTTGCTACATCAAATTATGGGGTAAAATTTTCGGCTGCATTTGAGAAAGATAGATTGTACGGAGTGCAATTTCATCCTGAGAAATCGGGAGAAGTCGGATTAAGACTCATAAAGAATTTTGTAGAACTTTGCTAGTTCAATAGATAGTTATCCGTTAAGCGTAAACATAAATCCCATACTAGTTCTCCAGCATCTTCACGGTCTGCATAAATGGGATAGTGTTCTATTCCAATTACATCTTTATTTTTCGGATTTTCCGGAATTGGCTCCTGTCATAATTATCATCTTGTCTTGCATAATGTGTATTTACTCCGTAGACTTTTAGCAACAAGATTATTTGAATTCCCTAATTTCGAATTCGATCTCGTCATTTCGTAAATCTTTTACCTGAATGAAGTTGAGCCGGTTAAGAAGATTGATTGATTTAAAATTTTGTTTGCTCGTAATTGCCCAAATGCGTTTTAGTCCTATGTTCCTAAATCCAAAATCAATTGCTAACTTCATAGCTTCCAACATAAAACCTTGGCCTCGGAAATGTGGCAACAAAATACATCCAAGTTCACCTTCTCCATTATCAAATCCACGATAATATCCGCAAGTTCCAACAAGTTTATTTGTAGAGATATCAGAAATTCCCCAGTGAATCGAGT
>CAYLVF010000200.1:0-5187 GCA_964387045.1 uncultured Melioribacter sp.
TTATAATGATGACTGGTGATAATGAGTTGGTTGCAAAATCTCTGGCAGCTAAAATTGGAATCGATGATTACTTTGCGAATGTTTTACCTGAAGATAAGTCCGGGAAAGTAAAAGAACTTCAGGCAAACGGAAGCAGAATCGCGATGGTTGGTGACGGCATAAACGACGCTCCGGCTCTCGCTCAGGCTGATGTTGGGATAGCAATTGGAACGGGAACCGATATTGCAATTGAGACAAGCGATGTTACTTTGGTTAAAGGTGATTTAAATGATGTCCTTCATGCAATCAATTTATCTCACAAAACAATTAGAACCGTTAAGCAGAATTTATTCTGGGCATTTATTTATAATACATTGGGAATTCCTCTTGCAGCTTTGGGATTATTAAATCCAATGATTGCCGCACTCGCGATGTCATTAAGTTCTGTTTCGGTTGTTACGAATTCGCTTAGGTTAAAGCGGGCGAAGATTTGAAGAAATATATGACACAAAAAACAAAAAAGCCCAACTTCTTCGAGAAGTTGGGCTTTTAAGACTATATCTTGCTACTACTTAACAAGCAACATCTTTTTACTTTCCGTAAATGAACCGGCTGTTATTCTGTAAATATATGTTCCGCTTGGCAGATCGCTTCCGTCAAATTTGAGCTCATGAATACCGGCATCGTGCTGAGTTGCTGTTAGTACTTTTAACTCTCTTCCTAGTATATCATATAATTTAATTGTTACATAACTTTCTTGAGGCAGTTGGTATTTTATTTTTGTTGTAGGGTTAAACGGGTTTGGGTAATTTTGCTCAAGTGTATAATTGGTTATGACTGCTTCATCTTGCACGCTTGTTACATCATCGAAATCATCTATAATGATTTCCTCTTCACCATAAATTAAAGACAGATAATCTGTCTCTACAATCATTTCAACTTTACTGGGAAGAGGGTCTGAAGAGATTAATACAAAAACCATATAAATTCTCACTATTTGCATTTCTTCAACTCCTGATCGTTCAAAAATTTCTTTGACTGGTAATTTCATTAATTTCCAATTATGTTCCAAATCAAAAAAGAAACTAGTCCCAACGAAACCACCAGTGGAATCTTGAAAATTAAAAGTTACGGATTTGTGAGTTAAATTTCCATCCCATTCTATTGTTCTTGCTCTCAGCAAGAGAGTATCTGGGGCAGAAAATTCTGGAAAATCTTTAAATCTCGGAAAGTGAATATAACTATATCCATTGTATTCCCAAGTTTCTCCAAAATTTTCGAAAACCTGACTTCCTTGATACGAGAAATAATCTCTCGTCTTCGAAGAATCAATACCTCTCTCTGGATGCCAAAGTAGCACCCAGCCATTTTCTCCTTCTATTCTTATTGTCTGAGCTATCAACCCAGGCGGAAGTGAAGAAAACAACAACATCAACAACAATATTTTTAGCAATGTTTTCATAACATTACCTCCTTTAGTCAAGGTATTTTTCCCCAACAGTGGAAAACTTGTGGATGACAGGTAAAGTCGGACTTTACCTGTATAATAATCTTGACTTTTTAAATTATTGTGTAATATAGTCATATATGTAATTAAAAAGGAAATGGTTTTTTTTAGTGAGGTGCAAAAAAGCCCAACTCCGTTGGATAGTGGTCGGGCTTTTGTTAACTAAGTTTATTTTTTCGGGAGTCTTTCTATATAAGAACTGTTACTTAATATCGCAAAAGCATCTTTACCTTTTAACTCTTCTAAGTTTTTACAGTTCATATAACTCAATGCACTTTTCAATCCATCAGAAATAGTATTGATAACATTTCTAACCGTTCCTTTGTAAGGAACCATTGTTTCCTCACCTTCAATAAATTCACTTTTCATTTTTACACCGAACGATGCTGAGCCGCGGTACTTTTTCCATAGTTGATCGCTGTATTTAATCACCTCGCCGGGAGTTTCTTTTGTTCCGGCAAGCATTCTTCCCAACATAACAACATCTGCACCAAGCGCCATTGCTTTTGCAACATCGCCGGGACTTTTGATTCCGCCATCGGCAATTAATTCAATTTTTAAATTCTCTCTTTCCCGTGTTAAGAAAACATCAAGCACACTTGAAACTTGTCCGATACCAATACCGGTTTGCACGGATGTAGTACAAACACTTCCGCCGCCAATACCTATACGAACTGCATCAGCACCGGCATTTACCAAATCTTTTAATGTTGCACCGTGTGCAATATTACCTACAATTATTTTTAGATTATACTTATTCTTAACCGATTCACACATATTAAGTACTTCTCTATTACTTGCATTGGCAGTATCAATGCAAACAACTACACCAAGTTCGGCTAACTTTTCTAAAATATTTTCTTCGGTATACAAACCAACCGAAACAGCATCAATTGTGTTTTCTGATTTAGGATAGTTCAAAAATGTTTCAAGTGAAGAATCAAATCTATTAAGTATTCCGATGCAGCCCATTTCTTTTAATGTTTTAGCCATATCAATCCCGGTAACTGTATCCATCGGACTTGAGACAACAGGAACATTCATTTTTCTATCTAAAAATTTTGTATCAGTTTTAACTTCCGATCTACTTTTAATTTCCGATACTTCGTGAGGTATCAAACTTATGTCGTCATAGGTTAACGATAATGAGTAATCATTAAGTTCAGCTTTTGTGTAAACTTTCATTTTTTATCTCCTTGCGAAAACATTGTATTAAGTTATTAGCTTTGCTAGTAACGTCGAAGGTTAAAAGCAAGTAACCTTCGACGTTTTTTTATATGGACTTTTCCATTTCATCAAGTAAGGAATTCATTTTATTAACAACAGCTTTAATCGGTTCTTCGGAAGTCATATCAACACCGGCGTCTTTTAAAACATCAATAGGATACTTGGAACTTCCGGCTTTCAAGAAATTCAAATATTTTTCGATTGCCGGTTCACCTTCATTTTTTACTTTTTCTGCCAATACCTGAGATGCGGCAAAACTTGTTGCATATTGATAGACATAAAAGTTATAATAGAAATGAGGAACTCTTGCCCAAGTATAAGTTTCTTCTTCGTCAACAGTCATAACTTCACCCCAAAGTTCACGATAATTTCTACCGTACAAATCACATAATTTTTCGTGTGTAAGTACTTCACCTTGTTCTGTTAATGCGTGAGTTATTTTTTCGAAATCTGCAAATCTTGCTTGCCTGTAAAAAGTTGTCGTAATGTTGTTCAGATTCTTTTCAATTAAGAATAATTTTTCGTCTCGTGTTGATGCATTTGCAATTAAGAAATCCAAAAGGAAAGCTTCATTCATAGTTGAAGCAACTTCCGCTAAAAAGATAGAATAATTTGCATAAGGGTACGGCTGATTTTCGCCGGTATAATGCGAGTGCATATTGTGTCCCATCTCATGTGTAAATGTGAAAACATCATTCAATTGATTCTGCCAATTCATTAAAACGAAAGGATGAACTCCGAATGTTGTACCGGAAGAATAAGCACCGCTTCGTTTACCTTTAGTTTCAAATACATCAATCCATCTTTCATTGAATGCACGTTTAAGATTATTCAAATAATCTTCGCCGAGCGGTTTTAGTGATTCCAGTAATATTTCTTTTGATTCTTCATAAGTATATTCTTTTTCTATTCCCGGGAATAATGTTACATAAGAATCGTATGGATGAAAGTCATCAATGTTTAGAATTCTCTTTTTCAATTTTCCCCATCTGTGCATCGGTTCAAGATTTTCGGAAACCGTATTTATTAATGTATCGTAAACTTCTACCGGAATGTTGTTTGGTTTTAACGAAGCTTCCAATGTGGAATTATACTTACGTGTTTTTGCATTAAATATTGCCGCATTAATATTTCCGTTAAACAAAGTAGTTAACGTATTTCGATATTCAATAAAAGGTTTGTAATAATTTCGGTAAATCCTTTCTCTGTAGCTTCTATCAAGCGAGTAGAGCGATGCAGTATAACGAGCATGCGATATTTTTACTTCCTCACCTTTTTCATTTTTTACTGAAGGAAATTGTATGTCGGCGTTATCGAATATGCTGAATGTATTATACGGTATTTGAGTTACTGTTTGTGATAATGCCATTATCTTTTCTTCGTTTGCGGTTAGTGTATGATCTTTTTTCCTAAGCAGATTTTCAAAATGATGTTTGTATGTAAGTAAATATTTATGCTCGTTTATATAACTCCACAACTTCTTCTCATCCATTGCAAGAATTTCGGGAACGATAAATGAACTTGCTGCTGCAATTTCAGAATAAAGAATCATTACTCTATCATTACGTGAATTGTTCTTTGAGTTGGCGAGATCAATATCTTTGCATAGCATTGAATAGAGATAAAGTTTTTCAAGTTGAATACCTATCTCTTCGTCCAATCTTATGCAGTCCATCAATTGTTGTGATGAGTCTGCAAGTTTATCTCTGAATTTTTCATATTCATTTATTTTGGACTTTAACCCGGCAAAAGTATTTTCCCAAAGATCTTCGGTTTCAAAAATGTCCTCTACTTTCCATTTATATTTTTCAGGTATTTCATTGCGAAAGTTAAATTCATATTTACCTTCAATAACTTGTGCTTCGTTTTGATTAAATAAACAATATTTTTTGAACAGCATATTTCTTCCTTTCTTTAATACGACTTGCAAATATATGATTTTGTTTTGAGAGGTTAAAACTAAGATTGGAACACACATCTTCCGTTCAAGGAAAAATGACAACTGCTGCAATGGTTCAGATTTTTTGCAAATTGTTTTTCTCTAATCAAACGGACTTTCCTATTTATTTCTTCACCAAACCTTTTGATTTCTTCTTTTTCAAAAGAATACTTTATTGCATTATCGGGATGTTTGATAAATATCAATTCAACGTCAATTTTGTCCACTTCCTTGTAATTTCTTGAGACTGCATAAGTATAAAACTTCAGCTGAGGAATATAGTGCTCGGATTTTGATTTTAATTTTTCCAAATTAACTTTGTCGGTTTTATAATCAACAATTGTCAATGAGTCATCGGATAAAATTAACTTATCAATTATACCATATATGTAGTAATCATTTTCTTTAGAATAAATTTCATACTCGTTTTTGTAGTTCTGAAATTGCTTTATACTTTTATACGTTTCACTCGAATAATAATTTTGCAGTTGACTTAGAATTGATTCATAAAGTTTATCTCTATCGGACTCGATTC
>CAYLVF010000201.1:0-5158 GCA_964387045.1 uncultured Melioribacter sp.
GTTTCCGCATTTTCTTCAATAGCTTTTTTAAAATTTACTTCCGCATCGGGGAAAATATTTTCTTCATATTTATCAACACCGTTGTTGTTAAGTGAACGGACACTTTGTGCAAGTATCACTCCGCTTAATGCTGTTAAAATTATTAATTGAAACATTAGTTTCATCATTTATACTTTCTCCGCTGCTTTTTCATCTAATTTTCTAAACAGTTGAGATTTATTATTAGAGATAAACAATTCTGCAAGTAAAAGAATCAAAGCGGGAATTAAAAAATAATAATATCTGTCCTCATAATCAGTAATACGTGTTGTACCAAATTCAGTCGTCTCAAGTTTCGAAAGATCATTGTAAATCGAATTCAACTCATCACTTGTAGTTGTACTTCTATAATATTTTCCGTTACCAATATTCGCAATATCCTGCAGTGTTGATTCATCTAATTTGGTTAGAACGACATTACCTTCATTATCTTTTTTATAATCTACTTGTCTTCCGGCAGAATTATAAACCGGGATTGGTGAACCGGTTGGTGAACCCATTCCGATAGTATAAATTACAACACCTTGTTTAACCGCTTCTTCTACTGTTTCCTTTAAGTTTCCTTCGTGGTCTTCACCATCGGTAATAATAATAATTGCTTTCTTTGTATCTTCATCGTGCTTAAAAGATTGCAGGGCTAACTCAATAGCCGGCGAAATTGCCGTACCCTGCTGAGGCACAGTCGAATTATCGACTGCACTTAAAAAAAGATCTGCCGCTGAATAATCTATTGTAAGTGGGAATTGTACATAAGCTTGTCCGGCAAATACAATTAAACCAATCCTATCACCTCGCAAACGGTTAATCAATTTTGAGATTTCATACTTTGCTTTTTGCAGGCGGTTGGGTTTAATATCTTCAGCCTGCATGCTGTTTGATACATCTAGTAAAATATAAACATCTATTCCTGCTTGTTTAACTTCTTCTATCTTAGAACCAACTTGCGGATTTGCTAATGTAAAGACTAACAAAACAATACTGAAAAAAAGTACTCCAAACTTGATGAAAGTTTTAACACGACTGTAATAAGGCATCAAAACGGAACGCATTTTTGCAGAAGCGAAATCTTCCAATATTTTTCTATTCTGTTTTTGTGTTAACCAAAAAAGTAGAATTAATAACGGCAGCAAATAGAGAAGATATAAATAGTCGCTATGTGCAAATCTAAAAGTACTCACGGTAATCGTCTCAAATAAGTTCTTAGTAATCCTAATTCCAAAAGTAAAAGAATAAGTCCGGCACCAACCCACGAATAAAAAAGTTCTTTAGTGCTTCTATACGAAAGAACTTCAACTCGGTTTCTCTCTAGCTGATCAATTTCTCTGTAGATTTCTTTCAATTTTTCATTGTTGGTAGCACGGAAATATCTTCCGCCGGTTTGAGCACTAATCTGCTGCAGTAATTCTTCGTCAATTTCAACCGGTACCATCTGATAACGTTTACCGAACGGAGTATTAAACGGATAAGGAGCTTCACCGCGTGAACCAACACCTATTGAATAAATTCTAACTCCAAAAGTTTCTGCAATTTGTGCGGCACTCAAAGGATCGACTTCACCTGCGTTATTAACACCATCTGTAAGCAATATCATTACTTTACTTTTGGCATCACTGTCTTTTAATCTATTCACACCGTTTGCAATTGCGTTTCCGATTGCTGTGCCGTCTGTTACCATTCCGCTTTGTATATCTTTCAACAAATTTCTTAGAACGGAATAATCAATTGTTAGCGGACATTGAGTAAAACTTTCACGAGCAAAGATCACAAGTCCGATTCTATCACTTACTCGAGCTTCAATAAATTCGTTGATTACATTTTTAGCTGCTTCAATTCTGTTTGGTTTGAAATCTTCCGCAAGCATACTTCCCGAAATATCAAGTACAAGAACAATATCAATGCCTTCGGTATAAACAGTTTCACCGGTTGAATAAGTTTGTGGTCTTGCTAATCCGATAACTAAAAGAGAAAGTGCAAATAATCTTAATAAGAAAGGAACGTGTCGTAATCTTTCACGTAACGTTGGTTTCAAATTTTCGAAAACTTTTAACGATGAATAAGTTATATCCGGTGAATGTTTTTTGTTTCGCTTCCAATACCAAATTACAAGCAGTGGAATAATAATCAAAACGTATAAAACGTAAGGATAAGCAAACTCAACATTTGTAAGATCAAACATCTGTTTTCACTTCCTCCGATTCGTTTGCAACAGTTTCTTTTGTTGATTTCACAATATCGTACGCTTGAATCATCATCTTTTCATTGATTGAAGGAAGAGGTTGAAACTTAGCAAATTTTACAAGGTCTGCATTGTTGAAAAAACTTTCCACTTTTTCGAATAGTTTACCATTACTGATTTTTGTAAGATTATCTATTACTTCAGACGAAGGCATTTCCTTCGCAAGAAAATTAAATCTTCCTTCGAAATAGCGGCGAATAATATCGGTTAATTCCGTATGATATTCCTTTACCCTACCTTGCTGCCATAATTTTTGTTCTTCCAAACTTCGTAATGCTTTCAGTGCAATTTCGTGCGGTGGGGTTTTGATTACTGGTTTAGCTTCAATTCGTGTTTCTTTCTTCTTTAAATATCTTCGGTAGATGAAATAAATCAAAGTAGCTAGTAAAATAAGAATTAAGACATACAGCAATATCATCCACCAATTAAGCGGAATTCGAATTGGGGCTTTTACATCTTGAATGTCTTCCTGAAGATTTACTTCTAAAGTAGTTACAACAAACTCAACTTGATTTGAGTAACTTATTTTATCGTCTTTATTTGAATCAGTGTATTTGAATTTGACCGAAGGAACGACTATGCCTGCGGAATCATATTTTGAAAAAACATAAGTGTGTTCATCTATATAATAATCATCCTTCTTGTACTGCTGCAGCGGAAGCTCCTTAATGAATGAAAGTTCATGTAAAGAATCTTTTATGGACGGCATTTGATATCCAATACCATCTTTGTACTCAATGCGGTATTTGATATTAATATAATCACCGATAAGATACTTTGCAGAATCTATTTCGGTTAGTACACGAAAGTCTTGAGCAAATAATTGAAGTGAAAGAAATAGAATCACAAAAAAATATTTAACAATTTTGCTTACCATCTTTTCTCACGCAGTCTGAAAAAATCAACCAGAGGTTTAACATAAGATTTATCGGTAATTACTTCTATTTTATCTATTCTGCTTGAACGGAAAAGCTGAGTTCTTTTTTCTTCGTTATATTTTCTGAAAGTATAAAACTCATCACTCACAATTTTACTGCTAGTATCTATAACACGAATCTCACCGGTTTCGGCATCCTTAAATTTAATTAAGCCGGCTTTGGGTAATTCTTTTTCTCGGGGATCTTCAAGTACAATTCCAATCAAGTCGTGTTTTTTACCGACAATCCGAATAATCTTTTCATAACCTTCATCCATAAAATCTGAAATAAGGAACGCAATACTTTTCTTTTTAATTGCCGAATTAAAATATTCAAGAGCGCTTCTCATATTAGTTTGATTTCCTTGCGGTTCAAATGAGAGTATATCACGAATAATTCTTAAAACGTGACTTCTTCCTTTCCTCGGTGGGACAAACTTTTCGATCTGATCGGTAAAAAGTATTAAACCGACTTTATCATTATTCTTCAAAGCGGAAAATGCCAAAACTGCGGAAAGTTCTGCTGCAATTCTTTGCTTAGTCTTCTCCGCACTTCCGAATAATAATGAGCCGCTCAAATCAATAAGAAGCATTACGGTAAGTTCACGTTCTTCTTCAAATATTTTTATATAGGGATGACCAAATCTTGCAGTTACATTCCAATCGATATTACGTATGTCGTCACCAATTTGATATTCACGCACTTCGGAAAATTCCATTCCCCTGCCCTTAAAGACAGAATGGTATTCTCCGGAAAATACCTCGTTAACAATTCCGCGAGTGCGTATTTCAATTTGTCTGACTTGTTTTAATAATTCTTTTGTAAGCATAGTTAATCAGTCTTAATCATAATCTTGCTCTTACTCTTATTTGTCTCAAGTTTTGGATAAAGATTATGATTAAGAGTAAAATAAAGAGTTAATAAGGAATTATGAGATTACTTCATTAAGGAACTTCAATTGTATTTAATATATCCGTAATTATATTTTCAGAAGTAATATCCTCTGCTTCGGCTTCATAAGTAACCGCAATTCTATGACGCATAACATCCATACAGACAGCTCTTACATCTTCAGGAATTACATAACCCCTTCGTTTAATAAACGCCATTGCGCGCGAAGCTAAAGCCAAATTTATTGTTGCTCTCGGTGAACCACCGTAACTAATTAAATCGGTTAATCTATCAAGACCAAAATCTTTTGGTGAACGTGTTGCGAAAACAATATCTAGAATATATTTATCGATTTTTTCGTCAACGTAAATTTCATTAACCAACTTTCTTGCCTTCAATATATCAGCCGGATCAATTACCGGGTTAACTGTCGGAAATTCAGTTGTAATATTTTGTCTCATTATTTTTAATTCTTCATCACGGTTCGGATAAGTGATTTTTATTTTCAGCATAAACCTGTCGACTTGTGCTTCGGGTAATGGATAAGTGCCTTCTTGTTCAATCGGGTTTTGAGTTGCCAAGACTAAAAACGGTTCATCTAGTTTAAAAGTATTTTCACCAATTGTAACTTGTCGCTCCTGCATAGCTTCAAGCAAAGCGCTTTGAACTTTTGCCGGTGCACGGTTAATCTCATCAGCTAAAATAAAATTTGAAAAAATCGGACCCTTTTTAATTGCAAATTGTCCGTCTTTCTGATTATAAATTAATGTACCGATCAAATCTGCAGGAAGTAAGTCAGGTGTAAATTGAATTCTCTGAAATTTTGCTTTCATAGAAGAAGAAAGCGATTTGATGGCGAGTGTTTTTGCCAAGCCGGGAACACCTTCTAGAAGTATATGACCGTTGCCAAGCAAACCGATCACAAGGCGTTCAACCATATCTTTTTGTCCGACAATTACTTTGCCGATTTCATTAAAAAGAACATCAATAAATTCGCTTTCGCGTTTAATCTTTTCATTCAGTTCAGTTATTTCCAACGGAATACCCTCGTTTGTTTTTAAAATCAAAAGTTTTA
>CAYLVF010000202.1:0-5155 GCA_964387045.1 uncultured Melioribacter sp.
TTGCCATTCTCTCTCCGAGTTTGTGCTAAATGTAGATTGTAATTTAATTTTTGTGGTTGTTTATTACAAACGAATTGATGGAACACAGATTGTTATGATGGTTATGATTTTTTATGATTACAATCAGCGGAGATCATAAAAGATCATAATGATCAGCATTCCATTGAATTCAACAAGTTGAACTTCTTCATCTTCCGCCAAAGTGTTGTCGGATGAATATTCAATTCTTCTGCGGTTTTGCTTCTGTTTCCGTTATGCTTCTGCAAAATGTTGATTATAATGTTTCTTTCAGCATCTTTAATATGACTTAAGTTATTTGAAACGTTGTTAGCTGCCAATTGAAATATTCCTTCACGTAATCTTTTAGGCAAATGCTCAATTTGAATAACATCACTGTTGCAGAGAACAAAACAATGTTCAATCACATTTTCGAGTTCTCGAATGTTTCCGGGGAATTTGTAATCAATTAATATGTCGAAAGCAGATGACGAAAAGTGTTTTATATTTCTTCCAAACTTGGAATTAAACTTTTCTATAAAATGATTTACCAAAATCGGTAAGTCATCTTTTCTTTCTCGTAATGGTGGCAGCTGGATATTCATTACATTAATTCTGTAATACAAATCTTCTCTAAATCTACCGGCTTCAATTTCTTTTTCGAGATCTTTGTTTGTTGCGGCTATTATTCTGGTATCTATTTTAATTGTTTTGTTTGCACCGACTTTCTCGATTTCTTTTGTTTCCAAAACACGTAATAATTTAGTTTGAACCGTAATCGAAAGGTCGCCAATTTCATCAAGAAATAGAGTTCCGTTTTGAGCAAGTTCAAATCTACCTACTTTGGATTTTATTGCACCGGTAAATGCACCCTTTTCATGTCCGAACAATTCACTTTCGATCAAACTTTCTGCAAACGCACTGCAGTTTACGGCAACAAACGGTCCCGTTCTTCGTAAACTATTTAAGTGAATTGCGCGTGCCGCAAGCTCTTTGCCCGTTCCGCTTTCGCCGGTTATTAAAACAGAGCTGTCGGTTTGTGCAACACTTTCGAGTACATTTATGATTTGTTTAATTTCTTTGTTCTTTCCTACTATGTTTTCGTATTTAAATCTTTCGTCTAAGTGTTCGGATAGATTTTTGATTTCGCTTATATCTAAAAACGTTTCAACCGCACCTATTCTTTCGTTTCTGTTATTTAATAATATTGTAGAGTTTATTCGAATCGGAATTTTTTTACCGTGTTTATTTGTAATGGTAATCTCATCCCCAATAGCAGCTTTCCCTTTTTTAATTGTCTGTTCCATATGACATCCATTTCTACAGAGAGACGAATTGAAAATTTCCCAACATTTTTTGCCTATTACTTCGTTGTTTTTATAACCGGTTATTTTTTCTGCCGAGGAATTAAATGATGTTATATTCCATTCGTCATCTATTGTAAAAATGCCTTCAATGTTGCTGTTAAAGATTGCGTCTAATTTATTTTTCTGATCATAAAGCTCTGTGGTCTTTAATTCTATTTCCTCCGCCATTGAAAACATTTCTTTTGTATCGCGGAAAACCAAAACTGTACTTAAAACTTGTTCGCTTCTAACAATCGGTGTAATAGAAGAGAGAACGTTTTTTTCTTTTTCATTTTTATCTTTAATGTTAAAGGCAAGATTTGCATAACTGCGGTTTTCTTTTATCGAATCAATTATGAAGTTAATGCCATCTGAATTCTCTTCGAACAGAACATTACAATTTTGTCCGACAATTTCTTCTTCGGAAAATCCTGTAATTCTTGAGGCGGCATCATTGAATACGATTATGTTTAATTCCTTTCCAATAACAACAATTCCATCGGGAATAATTAAGGCTTCTTTGTTTCGATCGATTACATTTCTTACATCCATCGCTTACCTCAAAAACAAATTTTTTTCATTATAAAATTATGCAATAATATTGCAAGTATGAAGGTAATTGAAACGATATATATTGCAAATGTGCAATAAACACTTTTTTCCTCCCCCAAAAGCAAGCAAAAAACAAACATTGCATAGGCATGCTTATTGAGTCATTACTTGATTGATTTATCGGTGATAGAATATTAATGTTAACCAGCATTGATTTCCAAATACCAATTATATTATAAAGGAGAGTTATTATGACTTTTAGATTAAGTCTATCCGATAGCAAAAAGCTCCTTTCTATTTTTCTTTGGCTGGTTGCCGCACATTCATTTTTGGTTGGTGTTGGTCTGATTATTCTGCCGGATTCACTAATAAATTTTTTCGGCTTTAATAAATGTACCGAAAGATTCTTCCCTTCACAGGGCGGTGTGTTTCATATTGCAATGGCTGTTGGCTATGCAATGGCTGCTTTCGATTTAAGAAAATATGAGTGTCTAATAATCTTTTCTATCATCGTAAAATTTTTGGCAACGGTTTTTCTGTTTATTTACTTCCTCTTTGTTAGCTCGATATGGCTGGTGATTTTTTCGGGCGTAAGTGATTTTCTGATGGGGTTGATAATCTTAATACTTTATCTCTCAATTAGAAGAGTGGCGTAATTTATGAATCTATTCAACGGTGACAAAACAATCTTAATTACAGGAGCAACCGGTTTTATCGGTCGGCACTTTCTGGATAATATTAAAGATGAGTATAAAGTAATTGCCGTTGCCAGAAGATCACGTAAAGAATCAAACATACCTTATCATAAAAATGTTCAGTGGATTCAATGTGACATATCGAACTGGGATCGATTAAAAGAAGTGATGAATTATATTAATGAGCATGGCGGTGTTGATTATATTTTTCACTTAGCGGCATTTTATGATTTTACTTATAAAGACAATCCCGAATATGAAAGAACAAACGTAAAAGGAACAAAAAATGTTTTGGAACTTGCAAAAGGCGTTAATGCAAAAAGATTAATTTTCGTTAGTTCGCTTGCTGCTTGTGAATTCCCCGGGCAAGGAAAAGTTGTAACAGAAGAAACTTCCCCCGATGCAAATTTTTCTTATGCAAAAAGTAAGAGAATCGGCGAAGAGTTTACAAAAGAATATTCAAAATATTTTCCATGCACTATAATTCGATTAGCGGCTGTATTCAGTGATTGGTGTGAATACGCACCGCTTTATAAATTCTTAACTACATGGCTCTCGAAAAAAATAGACTCGAGAATCCTTGCCGGGAAGGGGGAATCGGCTGTTCCCTATATACACATCAATGATCTAATCTCCCTGTTCCGTATTATTATTAAAGAAGCAAATAACCTTTCAGAAATAGATATATTTAATGCAAGTCCTGATGGTAGTGTTTCTCACAAAGAATTATTTCATATAGCAACAACATATTATTTCGGTAAACCAAGCAGACCGTTTTATCTTCCAAAATTTTTAATCTATCCCGCAATGATTTTAAGAAAACTACTTCAATTTTTTCATCTAACCATCGAAGATCATTTCGAAAAGTTCTGGATGATTAAATATGTCGATGAAAAATTAAATATCGATTCAAGTTATACAAGAATGGCTTTAAGATGGGAGCCGACTCCAAGGAATCATATTACCAGAAGATTGTTATTTCTGCTTGAAAAAATGAAAAGCCACCCCGATGAATGGCATTTGAAAAACGAAGCGGCATTGAAGCGTGTAGCAAGAAGAACAAATCTTATTATTTATGAACACTTATCGGAATTGAAAGAGACTGTTGTTGCTATAATAGAAGAAAGAATATTATCGCCCGATGCAAAGGAGACTTTCGCTCGTTATCAAAAAATGGAACTTAATGATTTTCAATGTTACATAAGCACACTTTATCATTTGCTTATGGCTACAGTAAGAAGCGGTGACAGAAGTTTGATGATTCAATATATAGATGAAATTGCAACCCGCAGATTTGCAGAAGGTTTTCTACCGAAAGAATTATGTGAAACATTATCGCTGTATAGAGAGATAATTATTTTGGAATTGGGTAAGCAAAAAGAATTATCAAAAATAAAACAGGAGGTATACGATTATATCGGGTTAACTCTTCAATTAGCTATTGATGAGGTTGAAGATCATTATGATAGTTTAATACAAAAAATATCTATCGAGAAAATTGCTCAATCACCATTTTTGCCCGACTGTAAGGAATTACAGAGAATGATAAGACAGCTTAGCGCATTTTATCAGATATCGCCCGAAGACAGCATAAATTATGATGACTTAAGATAAAGCGAAGAATTCGCCGTAGTTATTGAATAATGCAAAATAATATGCGGAGATTGACCTGATGGCAACGACACAAATATCTTCAGGGGAAATGAGAAAATAGAGTCGATGAAATCCATCCGGCAATAGGCATGGTGGCGGCTACCCGCCATGCCTCCGCAGTAATCAAATATAAAATAAATCCAAAATAAAAATAGGCTTTTAATGAATCAACGAATTGCAATTGCCATTGAAGAACTTCCGGGCAATACTTATGTAGTTGCGGAAAATTTCAGCCGATGCTCAAAATTTGTTGTGTGTGAAATTAATCCTAAAAAAATAGTTGTTCAAAAAGAAACTTACTTCAATCCACTTAATGGTCACCAAAAAAGTCAAGGTCAACTTCCCGGATACATTAATCAGTTTGATGTTAATTATATTATAGTGGGAATGATGGATAAAAAAACGTTATCAAATTTTCAACAGTATGGGATAGGTGTAATAACAACTCCGCGACTTCAGATTAAAGATGTATTAGAACAATTTTTAACCGGTAAATTAAACAGTTATATAGAAAATTTTGAAGATGATAATTAATGTTTACTCAAGATTAGATTAATAATAAAAATCTTTACACAATTACTTAGTGTCACTTATAATAGTTTGAGGGAAATAACTACCTCAACAAAACCATCTTCTTTGTATCCGAAAATTCCCCGACGGTTAACCGGTAATAATAAATTCCGCTTGGTAAATTTTCTGCGATAAATTTGATTTCATAACTACCGGATTGAAGTTGTTCATTTAGCAGAGTTTTAACTTCTCTCCCAAGTATATCGTAAATTATTAATTGTGTTTGTAGGGGACGAAAATTTTCGTCCCCTACACCAGTAATTGTAAAATTAATTGTTGTTGTTGGGTTAAACGGGTTCGGGTAATTCTGCATTAATCCAAATTCTTTTGGTGTCTCATCTT
>CAYLVF010000203.1:0-5135 GCA_964387045.1 uncultured Melioribacter sp.
CTTCGGCAATTATATGCAAGCATAATGTAGTTTTACCGGACGATTCCGGACCGTAAATTTCCACAATTCTACCTCGTGGAACACCGCCAATTCCCAAAGCATAATCAAGTGAAATTGAACCGGTAGGAATTGAATCAACCGGGTTAATTACACCATCACCAAGTTTCATGATGGTGCCTTTACCATACTGCTTTTCTATATTAGAAATTGTGTCGTCTAATATTTTTATTTTAGCATCTTTTTCTGCTGACATTATTCCTCCGTTTTTCTTAATTCAAAACTTTTGATTGTATTGTAGATTGAACCACTAGGTTTTAATTCACTTTTCATCAAAGATATGGTTTTAGCTGTAAAATTTATAGCAACAATTTTACTTTCTTTCATTTTTTCTAATTGGGAAATGTCCTCGCGTCCTTTAATTCTAAGTAATGTTAGATGAGGATGAAAATTTCTTTTTTCTTTTGCATATCCGAATTGCAGACAATCCTCCTCTATTCGTTTCTGTAATCTATTTAAGTGAGTATTTTCTTCTGCACCGAGCCAAAATATTTTGGGTTCTCTATTTCTGTAGAATATCCCGAATCTATTGAATGATAAATTTTGTTCAGTAAATTCATTACTGATTTTGTTCAGCATGTTTTCGAGCGGAGTAATTAATTCTGTACCGGTGTCACCCAAAAATTTTAATGTAATGTGAAGTTTGTCTCTGCTTTCCCAACGCGTTTTGGAATTATTGTACAATTCATTTCTAACTTTGGTTATTTCATCCAGCGTATCATCGGGGATATCCAAAGTAATAAATAATCTATTCGTCATAAGGGATGCCAAGCAGATTTCTTCTTAACATTTCAAGAGCAGCTTGCGATGTTCTATCTTTATTTAATAACCTATCGTCACCGAATCGAAATTCTTTAGCAGTACATAATTGTTCATCACAGATTCCGATATAAACAAGTCCAACCGGCTTATTCGGAGTGGCGCCGGTTGGTCCCATAATTCCTGTAACACTTAAACCGATTTCGGTTCCGGAAATTGCTCTAACTCCTTCTGCCATTAACCTGGCAACTTCTAAACTTACCGCACCGTATTTTTGAAGTAAGTCTTCATCCACTTTAAGAATTTCAACCTTAGCAGCATTGCTGTAAGCAATAACCCCTCTTTCAAAAAATGCACTGCTGCCGGGAACATTTGTTAATCTTGATGAAATCAAACCGCCGGTACAAGATTCGGCAACAGCAACTTTCAGCGATCTGTCTTTTAAAAGTCTGCCAACTACTTCTTCTAAATTTTCATCATCTTTACCATAAATATATCTGCCGGCTATTGTACGAATCCTCTGCTCAAGTTCGGAAAGTTTATTATGACATTCATCTTCATTTGCAGCTTTTACGGTAATCCTCAATTTCACTCCAAATTGATTAGGTAAGAATGCCAACTTCGAACCGTTTAGAAGTTCGTCAATATCTCCGAGTTTTTCATAAAGATGAGATTCAGCAATACCAGTAGTCATTAAATTTTTAATTACTGTAAATTCTTTACGTTCCATTTGAGTTGATTCAATCTTCGGCAGTATACTTGAAGTCATCATTTCCTTCATTTCATAAGGAACACCGGGCATAGCAACAAATATTTTCTTATCTTTTTTAATCCACATACCCGGTGCGGTTCCTCGCGAGTTTCGAATAACTTCGGCAATTTTAGGTACAAACGCTTGTTCTTCATTTGTCTTTGTTACTTCTCTTCCCCTGCGCTTAAAAATTTCTTTAATATCGTTTAGAACTTCTTTGTTTTTTACTAATTCGGTATCGAAGAATCTTACAATACAACTTTTTGTAACGTCATCGTGTGTGGGACCTAAACCGCCTGTAACAATTATCAGATCGGCGTTAGTGTAGGCATCTTCAAATTCTTTCATAATTAATTCTTCACTGTCACCAATAACCGTAGATTTAATCACATCGATCTGTAAATTGGTAAGTTTCTCACCGATAAAAGTCACATTCGTGTTTACGGTCTGCCCAATTAATATCTCATCACCTATTGTTATAATTTGTGCTTTCATATTCAAATTAATACCTATCTACTTAAATAATAAAACAATTATGTGGACGATTAGAAGCGTATAAAAACCGGCAATTACATCGTCGAGAATAATACCGATTCCCCCTTTAATTTTCTCAGCCAATCTAGCCGGAAAAGGTTTTATTATATCGAACACACGCCAAATAACAAATGCCGTAGCAACAAACAAAATCGTTTTAGGAACAAAGAGCAAACTTATCCACGTTCCAATAACCTCATCCAAAGTAAATTGCGATGGGTCTTTACCATAAATTTTTTCGTATTTAGTACCAAGTTTAATGCCTCCAACAATACAAATCGAAATGGCAGCAATCATAATTGTCGGATTTTCAAAACCGGGGAGTAAATATATCAAGATTGCCGCCAAACTACCAAAGGTACCGGGTGCATACTTGATATAACCGGTAAAGAAAGCAGAGCCAATCAGTTTTTCTATTATGCTAAGTTTCACTTAGAAACAGCTTGTTAATTAGTTTTTTATTAACAACTATATATTTTATTCCAGAATAAAGCGTAATAAGAGTAACAATAAACATCATCCAATAAATAAATTGTTCGTTGAGAAGAATATTAAAATAATTAGAATAATTTTGTTCAATAGATTCAAATGTTCTTAGTACGTAAAAGAAAAGTAAGTAATAAAGAAAAATCATTTGCAAAAATGTTTTTACCTGTGCTAATCTTGATGTTGTAAAACTAACTTTTCGATAATCTGCATAAATTCTTAAAAAAGTAATAATAAAATCACGAACAACTATCGCAATTACCATCCATAATTCCAAAATATCTAAAACTACAAAAGCGACAAAAGCAGTTGAAGTAAGAATTTTATCCGCAAGCGGATCCATAAACTTACCCCAGTTTGTAATGTAATTAAATTTTCTTGCAAGCCAGCCGTCGTACCAATCAGTTATTGCAGCCGCAATAAAAACCAGGAATGAAATACGAATTAGAACAGGATCACCCGAGAGGAATAAATATAGAAATATCGGGGTCAAAATGATTCGTAATGTAGTAAGTTGATTTGGAAGAAGCATTTAATGCAAATCGTTTTTAATTTGATAATTTTTTCAGTTGATTAAACTCAAAGATGCCGGTATTATGTCCGTCTTCCCACTTTAGTCCGAGTGCGTAACTTCCTACTAATTTAATTTCAGAAACTTCTAATTGATTATCGATGAAAAGCGGGATATATGATTCACTTTGTTCTTCTCTCTCCTTACTGCAATAGGCACACGGACAATTAATTCTTAATTTCTTTAAATCAATTTCGGATGCTGAATTGTCGTCCCATATGATTTGTAACTTTTTATCCTTGATTTCGATTTTTGTTGGTGCCATAAGTTATCGTGTTAATTATTACTCATTATTAGAAAATAGATAAGATTATGAGTAAGATGAAGAATATTTATAACTCAATACCCGTCAATTTTAGTAATGCCTCTTTATACTTTGCACTTGTATTATTAATTACTTTTTCAGGCAATTTTGGCGGCGGCGGTTGTTTATTAAAATTAATCGATAACAGATAATCACGAACATACTGCTTATCATAACTATTTTGCGCACGTCCCGGTTCATAGTCTTCCAAAGGCCAGAAACGTGATGAATCGGGAGTAAGTAATTCATCAATAATAATAATTTTATCTTCGTATATACCGAATTCCATTTTCGTATCAGCGATAATTATTCCTTTGCTTAAGGCATACTCGGCAGCCTTAGAATAAATTGCAATAGCTTTCTCTTTTATAAAATCGTAATATTCTGTACCTATTAGATTTCTTGCTTCATCTTCTAATATATTTTCATCATGATCACCAATTTCGGCTTTAGTTGAAGGTGTAAAAATAGGTTCGTGCAGTTTGTCAGATTCTTTTAATCCCTTTGGCAGTTCAATACCGCAAATTGATCCGTATTTTTTGTAATCATTCCATCCGGAACCGGAAACATATCCGCGAACAATGCATTCAATTGGAATTAGTTGTGATTTCTTTACAATCATTGATCTATCTTTTAGATCATCTATGTAAGGTTGACATAATTCAGGATAATCAATAACATCAGTAGAGATTATGTGGTTATCTATTAAATCCTCAACATATTTAAACCAAAATTCAGATATTTTAGTAAGAACTATTCCTTTGTGAGGAATTCCGTCACTCATAATAACATCAAAAGCAGAAAGCCGGTCTGATGATACCATTAACAAAGAATCATCAAGATCGTACATATCTCTAACTTTCCCTTTTTTGAATAATTTTAGTGTTGGATAGTTTGTTTCAAGTATTATTTTTTCCATAGAGTTTATCAACGATTTGTGAAATAATGGAAAGAAAGTTAATTAAAAATTGACTAAGAGAGAACTAACACCAAAAATAAAATTTGATAGTATAATTTCAGCCGAATGATACGATCTGCTCCGATAAAATATTGTGAATCTGCGCTTTAACTTGCAAAAACTATCTTCTTAGCTTATTTTCACTTTTTATTTTCTTTAACCCCACTAAAAATGAGGAATCATGTCAACAGAAAAAATCAGACTTAAAGAATTTCCTTCAACATTTTGGGTAGCAAACACATTAGAAATATTTGAACGAATGGCATGGTACGGTTTCTTTGCTGTTTCGTCCCTTTATATTACAGGGGCTGTTGAAGACGGCGGACTTGGTTTTACCGATGAAGATCGCGGTGTTCTTCAAGGTGTAGTTACTTTTTTTCTTTATTTATTTCCTGTTGTCTCTGGTGCACTTGCAGATCGTTACGGATTCAAAAAAATATTGATCACCGCTTTTCTAATTTTAGTTCCTTCTTACTATTTACTTGGATTATTAAAAACCTTCCCTACTTTCTTTTTTGCATTTATGCTTGTTGCACTTGGCGCCGGCACTTTTAAGCCGGTAATTGTCGGTACAATTTCAAAAACTACAAATGAAAAAACAGGTTCGATGGGATTCGGGATTTTTTATATGATGGTTAATATCGGCGGATTTTTAGGTCCCGTAGTTGCCGGTATTATGCGGGCAATCTCGTGGGACTATGTGTTTCTTGCTTCT
>CAYLVF010000204.1:0-5078 GCA_964387045.1 uncultured Melioribacter sp.
AAGGTGAAGAACCTGAATAAGTATTACCAAGAGTCGGAACAAGCCACCCGGTTTCGATTTTTTCTTTTGGAAACCCCAACATTTTTCCCACTCTCAGAGGGAATTTACCATTAGGTTGATGGAATATCGCATAATCAAAATCATCAGGTTTTGTTCCGCTTTCTTTCATAATAGCATTTGCAGCACCTAAAATATGTTTAAAGTAGGCTGGTTCACCCGTGAAACGACCAGCATGCTGCGGATAGAATTGATGCTCTCTGCGCCAGAAATCAGGAGTGTCGGTCATAAATGAGTAAGTATATTCAATTTCAGCAAGTAAGTCGTGATCGGCAAAAATAAATGATGCAGCACCAGCAGAAGCACTATACTCCAATGCATCGCCGGGGGCGCCTTGCGAAGTATCAGCACCGATTCCGATACCGTATTTAATTAATCCTGCTTTAACCAAACCCTTCGCTACGAACATACCTTCAGAGCCTGCTTTACATGCAAATTCAAAATCAGCACTGTGTATAGCAGGTACAGCTCCGATTGCTTCGGCAACAACTGTTCCCGAGGGTTTAACCGCATAAGGATGTGATTCGGACCCGATGTAGATAGCACCAATATCCTTCGGGTTAATATTGCATCTTTTAAGTGCGTTTTTTGTAGCTTCAACTGAAAGTGTGATTGTGTCTTGATCAGGAGCGGGTACGGATTTTTCGCGAAGCATTAAGCCTCTTTTGTAGCTTGGAGCATCGGCACCCCAGATTTTGGCAATTTCTTCAACTTTAATTCGATTTCTTGGAATGTATGCACCATATCCAATAATTCCGACTTTTTTATCCATTTATACTCCCCTAGTTTAGTGTATTAAATTTTCATCCATAAATCGTTTGCTTAAATACTTAGATAATTATAGACAGCAATTTAATTCGACAATATCATTCATCTATCATTAAAGACATTCTTAGCAAAGCTGCAGCGAGAGTTTTACCCTGAGCATCGAATTTCAATGAAACTGTTCCTCCTCCGCCCAGAGTATCATTAAGGATAAAATTAAGTGCTCTTATATTTGGGAGTTCGTACCGTTCAACATCACCCTTACATATTCCTTTGAAATGTTCTTTTACTTTCTCCGGTGTTAAGTATTTCCGAATGATTTCATAACCTTCGTCATTATAGGCAATAATACCAATGTTTGCAGCGTTCCCCTTATCGCCGCTGCGCCCGTGTGCAATATCTAAAAGTTTTATTTCCATTCTAGAATTTTCACCTCCGGTTGTAAAATACTCTTAGGAATTAATGCAGGCCAGTAAGCAACAACACGCGAGGGTTTCGGTCGTCCTCCGGCAAACCCGGTAACACTTGGGGGACCTGTTAAAATTAAAGGAGCTATTTCCTGTCCAAACCTAGTAACTGCTTTTTTATCGTGTGAACGAACTGCTATTCTCAGTGTAAGTTCATTAATACAATCTTCCTCAAGTACCTTAGCTACCGATTCATGAGTTGCGTTGTAACCTATTAATTCGGTTCTTATTTCATCAAATTGAAGTCCGAGATTTTCTAATCGCTTACGTAAAATTTGATCTGCCGCTTTCGCTTTTTTCAATGTATCAGGCCATGAATATGTAAGTGATCCGACTGCTTTATAGCCATCACAATATGAGATGGATACCTTAAAAAATTCGGTTTCTTTTTTGCCTTTTACATTAAAAACCTTCACACGGTTATTTCCTAAATCTTCCAATTTAATAGAAGTAAAATCCGCAACACAATCGGGAGTGATATATTCTTTCGGATCGCCAATTTCATAAACCAACTGTTCGGCAACGGTTTCAAAACTTACTTTACCACCGGTGTTATCATGTTTAGTAATAATTACTTCACCGTTTGGATAAGCTTCTGCAATTGGGAATCCAATCTCTGCTAGGTTCTCAACACTTTGCCAATCAGCCATCAGGTTTCCGCCGGATGCTTGCCCGCCGCATTCCAAAATATGTCCGGCAACAGTACCTGCAGATAACAAATCATAATTATCTCTATCCCAACCGAATTCATAGATCATAGGCGCAAGAGTTAAACCCGTATCGGTAGTTCTACCGGTAATTACAATATCAGCACCTTTTTCTAAGGCTTCAACAATTGGGAAAGCACCGAAATAAACATTCGCACTTAGAATTTCATCTTTGATGGAAATAATCGACTCGCCAGTCTCCATGTTATTAAGTTCATACCCGGCGGAAACTATTTCATCAATCCGGTCAAGAATATCATCCCCGAGTATAACTGCTATTTTCAAATTGGGGATATTTAATTCACGAGCAACATTTAAAACTTCGTTTGCACAAGCTGTTGGGTTTACTCCACCACCGTTAGTAATCACTTTTATATTTTTTTCTTTACAAACCGGGAGTATTCTATGCATTAGTGCCGGTATATCTCTTGCGTATCCATGTTCAGGATTTTTATGCTTTTGCTTCTGTAAGATCGACATAGTTACCTCAGCTAGGTAATCCATAACGAGATAATCAATATCCCCTTTCATAACTTGATCGACAGGAGCATCAATTAAATCGCCCCAAAATCCTTGTCCTGAAGCAATTCTTATTTTTTCTTTCATAAATTCATATTGTAAATAGTGAAACAAATATATCTATAATATATCTATTAAGTATGTATTGTCCAAACTAGTTGATTGAATTGAGAATAAGCCTTTTTGCTTTTTGAAGGTCTTCAACGGAATTTATATCAATCCAATTAATGCGTACATCTTTTCTGAACCATGTTAACTGTCGCTTAGCAAATCTTCTTGTATTTCTTTTTATTAATTCGATTGCTCGTTCTAATGAAGTTTCACCGGAAAGATGAGAGATGATTTCTTTGTAACCGACAGTATTCAGCGAGTTCATTTCTTTTGAATAACCCATTGCCAGAATGTGCTTTACTTCATCAACGAATCCGTTATTTATCATATCATCAACACGTTTCTCTATATTTTTGTAAAGAACCGAACGTTCCCACATTAACCCGAACTGAAAAAAGTTATAATTACTTTCTCTTTTTTGCTGATCATGTAATTCTAAAATTGATCTGCCTGTTAAATGATAAACTTCAATCGCACGGATTACTCTTTTCCAATTTTGAGGAAGCATTTTTGCTGCTGAAATTGGATCAAGTTTTCTTAATTTTTCGTAAAGATATTCAATACCGAATTTTACTCTTTCTTCCTTTAACTGTTCTCGCAAATCTTCGTCTGAATCGACATCAACAATTCCGTCAACAATTGCTTTTACATATAAACCGGAACCACCGGCGACAATTGGTATTTTATTTTGCCGGTTTAATCTCTCGATTATCTCGATAGCATCTTTCTCGAATTGACCAACATCATATTCTTCATCAGGTTCAAGGTAGTCAATAAAATGATGTTTAACTTGAGATAATTCTTCATTACTCGGTTTTGCTGTGCCAATGGAAAGAAATTTAAAAATCTGTCGGCTGTCGGCAGAAATAATTTCTGTGTTAAGTTCCATAGCTAAATCAACAGCAAGCTTTGTCTTACCCGAACATGTTGGACCGGCTATTACAATTACCCGTTGTTCCATCCTTCCTTTCCTATAAGTGGGACAAAAGCAAAGTTTGGACGTTCGGTTATCCTATGATCTTCATCATCAAGTTTATCTATTATTCTTAATGATTGGATTTTACGATCACCGACCGGGATTACTAATCTTCCACCAACTTTTAATTGTTTTAATAATTTTTGTGGGACTTCGGGTGCACCGGCGGTAACGATAATTTTATCGAAAGGAGCAAATTCTTCCCAACCGATTGTCCCATCACCGAACCTTGCGGCTATTCGCAACCCTAACTTTTCAATTAACTTGATTGTTTTATTATAAAGATCGATATCCCGTTCTATAGTATAAACTTTACATCCCATTGCGTAAAGTATAGCTGCTTGATACCCTGAGCCGGTTCCGATTTCTAAAACTTTATCTCCTTTTTGAATTTGAAGAGCTTCGGTCATATATGCAACAGTATATGGCTGTGAGATAGTCTGCCCTTTTCCAATGGGCAAAGCATTATCATTATAAGCCAAGTGTACCATTGGTGGCGGCACAAATAAATGACGTTCAACTTTCATAATTGCGGAAAGAACATTGGAATCCTTTATACCCCGCTTTTCAAGATGATCAACTAATTCTTTTCTTTCCCCTTCTTTCATATCCCTAATATTTTGTTGTGAGCAAAAATATGAAATTATTTCTGTAATTTTGATTTCTAAAATTTTCGGAGAAATAATGCTTGAAGTAATTATCGGTGCCGTATTAATTATGTTTTTGCGAATTGCTGACGTAACGCTTGGTACATTTAGAACTATTTTAGTTGTTAATGCAAAAAAATATCATGCTGCTGTAACCGGTTTTTTTGAAGTGTTGATTTGGATATTTGCTATGAGATATATCGTTGAACACATGGACCAGACATTGAATTTATTCGGTTATGCCGTAGGTTTTGGATTAGGGAATCTATTAGGTATTACTTTAGAAGAAAAAGTTGCATTAGGATATGTGCAGCTAAATATAATATCAAGACATTTCACAGATACAATTGCTGATAAATTGCGCGAATCAAAATACGCGGTAACAATTTTACCGGCAGAAGGCGGAAGCGGAGGTATTGCTATTTTAGTTATTATTATAAGAAGAAAAGACCTTAAACCTGTTCAGAAAATAATTGACGGCATTGATCCGAAAGCATTTATGACGATACAGCACTCTAGACCGTACCGTGGATTTATTCACGGCGCAAGGAAATAACAAAATTAATTGCAAAAGTATTTTTAGGATACTATATTTGATAGCTCTTTTTTGAGCAATAAAAATTTGTTCTACTTATACTGCGGGAATAGCTTCCGCCTTCGTTTGAGAAGCAACTTCGGCGGACAGGCAGTTGGTAGAGCGTCCCGATTTGTCGGGACCAAGGTTGATGTCGCAACAAGAAGTTAAAAAATGTTTTGAATTGTTCTGAATGAAATTGCGGGAATAGCTTCCGCCTTCGTTTGAGAAGCAACTTCGGCGGACAGGCAGTTG
>CAYLVF010000205.1:0-5057 GCA_964387045.1 uncultured Melioribacter sp.
TAACAAGAAAAATAAAATTGTAAACAGAATTAAAGTTGCCATTCAAGGTATAGAGGGTTCGTACAGCTATTTAACGGCAAAAACTTTTTTCAGTGAATACGAAGATACGCTCGAATTTGTTTGGCAGGAACGTTTTGAGGAAGTTGCAAGATTGGTAGAAAAAGGTGAAGCAGATTATGCAATTCTTCCGATTGAAAACACTACTTCCGGCGGGATTAATGAAGTCTATGATATCCTGCTACATACAACTTTGTCAATAATAGGGGAAGAGAAATTTAAAATAGATCATTGTCTTTGTGCAACCGAAGATATTCCTATCGAAAAAATTAAAAAAGTATATGCTCATTACCAGGCAGCAGCTCAATGCAGCGGTTTTCTTGCAACATTAAATCAACCGGAATTACAGTACTTTGCAGATACTGCTATGTCGGTTAAGAAAATTCGCGATGAAAACAATAAGTTCTTTGCAGCAATTGCAAGTGAAGAAGCAGCTAAGTTATTCGGTGTGAAAATATTGAAACGTAACATTGCAAATCAAAGTGAAAATTATACCCGGTTTTTAATCTGTGCCCGCAAACCAATTACAATTGATAAAAGAGTTCCGTCAAAAACATCACTTGTAATGGCAACAGCACACACTGCCGGCGCATTGGTCGAGGGATTAATGATTTTTAGAAAGTATAATATTAATCTCACTAAACTCGAATCCCGACCGATAATCGGTAATCCATGGGAAGAGATGTTCTATTTAGATTTTGAAGGAAACTTATCTGATAAAAATGTTCAGAAAGCAATTCAGGAATTAACGCCATTCACAAGATTTTTGAAAATTTTGGGAAGCTATCCATCTAAAGATTTGCCAAAACAAAAATCGGAAGAGAATTAAAAGTAATAAGCAGTTTGCAGCTGAACTGAAAAATAATTCGGGGTTGTTGCATTGAATGTTGTCCCGATATCAGAACCCACACCTAATTTGAAACCGGAATTTTTATAGCCCCGGAAATCCAAACCGATAGTAATATGAAACGCAGCACCGATACCCCATTCGTTAGTATCGCTGAAAGTTCGGTCGTTCAACAATAATAATCCCAGACCTTCTTCTAAAAAGAGATATGTACTCAACGGCTGATCAATAACGGCTTTAATCGAAAAACCTTTTTGGTACGGGAAATAGCGCGAGTCGCTTGCTTCCGGCAGCAATGCTGCAAGTTTTCTTGCATAGAAAAAGCTAAAACGAAATGTAATTTGTTTGGAGAAAAACATTTTTGTTTCAACAAATAGTGAAGAAGTAAAACTGCTCACTGATGGGGAATTTCCTTTAATGCTGCCTAAACCTATAAAACCGCCGACCCCGTCAATTTTTATCTGAGAATTAATCACATTAACGGAGGCTATTATAATAATGATAAAAAGTAGTTTCTTCATTTTAATGGAATTCTTATTTTACATCCAAATATAATGTAATTAAAAGGAGTAAAAATGGAAAAAACATTATACCACTATAAAGCTTTTGTTACTTCAGTTTATGACGGCGATACCATTACGGTTGATATAGATTTAGGTTTAAAAACATTTATTAAGGGAGAAAAGATTAGACTCTACGGAATTAACGCTCCCGAATTAAGAGGTGCCGAAAGACCCGAAGGATTAAAATCCCGCGACTTTTTGCGCGAAGTCATTCTTAACAAAAATATTTTTATAAGAACATTCAAAGATAAAAAAGAAAAATACGGCAGATACCTCGGAGAAATTCATCTACCGGATAAAAAAGGAAAATTTATTAACGTTAATGAACTGTTAGTTAAAAAAGGTTTCGCAGTTTATGCAAGTTATTAATCTTAATCAATTAACTGCGGGATCAATCATCCCGCAGTTAATAAAATTTAGTTAGACCTCACTCATCCGGTGGTTCCATTATAATCCACAGAATAATGTAGACAATTAATCCCACGAACATAAAAGAAACAAGTGTAAGTACAGCCCAAATAAATCTAACCCAAAACGGATCAACTTTAAGGTACTCTGCAATACCACCGCATACACCGGCGAGGTATCTGTCGTTGGTTCTTTTTAGTTTCATTTATCTTTTTATGGTTGTAACCAGTATCCTATTCCGGCACCGATAAAAGTAGCGACTGCATAACCGAGCGTACCTACAAGTATAGCCGGAATAACAAGACTTTCCCATCTTCGTGCAACAGCCATTGCCGCAGCGGTTGTGGGTCCTCCCATATTCGCATTTGATGCAATAACAATTTCAGCCAAATCTAAATTGAAGATTTTTCCGGCGGTAAGCAAGAAAATTAAGTGTATCGACAAAATTATTGCTGCAAATAAAAACAGTACCGGACCGTATTCAATAACAATTGCAATGTTTGCACTTGCGCCGATTGTTGCAAAAAATATCTGCATTAAAAAAGTTCCTATCTTATCGGCACCTTTAATTTCACTCATAGCATTCGGGAAAGCCGTAGCAAGAAAAACAACAATAGCTGTAATAATTAAGATTCCGCTTCCGGCAATTCCAAGTAAATCTTGAATAAAGAAACCTATTGCACAGACAGTCGCACTAATTGCAAGCGCTTTTGCAAGATTCATTAAACTCAATTCCGCAGAATTGTTTGCGGATTTAATTTCCGTTGAGCCGTTACTCTGCGCTTGTTCTTCGTGATGTGTTTTAAATCGTCTCTGCAAAAATCCTATTGAAGGAATAGCAAAAAGTAAAAGGAAGTAAAGTGTCATAACTAAATTATCTGCCGCAACTCCCGCAGTTAAAAGGTCACCGGAATACAGCTGTAATGCTTCTGCGGCGGCAACATAATTAAGAGAACCGCCAATGTATGTTGAACAAAAAATTCCGGCAAGTTTCCAACCTTCTTCGCCAAGTGAAACAATATTGTAGGAAATGAGTGTCCCGATAACCGTACCGATACCGCCGAATGTGAATGCAAGAAGTGTCGGTCCGGCTTCTTTAATAATTCGCTTAAGGTTTGCTTGAAAAAGTAAAGTCGGTATTGCCAAAGGAATTAAGTAAGACCAAACAGTATCGTACACTGCTGAATCTGCCGGTATAATTGAAAGATTCGAAAGAACAAAAGTTGTTAATATTGCAACAACCGCACCCGATAAACGGGAACCGATTTTAGTTTTTTCTGCCCAAATTCCGAAATACCCGGCTGAAATTAATATTGCCCAAAGTATCCATGTTTGGTTGGAATCTATAAGTGTTGAGTCAAACAATTCGCACCTCTGTTTAGTTGAAGGGATTTATAAAATCTTTCGGAAGATAATGAATTGATATTTATTAAGGAAGAATTGTTTTATAATGATATTTTAGAAAAGACATAAACACAAGGAACACTACGGTTTCACAAAGGGCACAGGGATTTTAATTGTGACCTTTGTGCCTTCTTCGTGCACCTTGTGGTTAAAAAGAAAATTAAATATTACGAATAATATATTCGGCACATTCTTCGATGTTTTCGGTTAGATAAATAAAGCCGTGTTTTCTTTTTTCGAATTTCATTCTTTCATCGATAATGTCGACAAGGTTTTTCCACATTCTACCATGGCATGCAATCGGTTTTTCAATCATTAGATTTTTGTTGAACATTTCCCAAACAATAGACAATTCCACTAAAGTACCTGTCCCGCCTTGTAAAATAATATACGCATCGCCAAGTTCAACTAATTTTTCAATTCTTTCGAATAGAGATGAACATTGAATTTCTTCATGAATGTGTGAACTTACTTTTGCGTTAAAGAAATCGACTGTAATTCCTATGGTTTTAGTTCCCATTTCGGATGCACCTTTTGAAACAGCATCCATTATTCCTTGATATCCGCCTGTGCAAATATTGAATCCATTCTTACCCAAAATCTTACCGAGTTGATAAGCGGTTTCATACTCCTCATCTCCCGGTTTGGGCATGGAACTCCCAAATACAGTAATGATTTTATTCAAACTAATTTCCCATTAATTGAACGATGACCTTTCTATTTCTAGCACGTGCATCAAAATCAACTAAAATGATCTGCTGCCATGTTCCAAGCAAAAGTTTACTTGATTTAAATGGAACAGTAAAAGAAGCACCCTGCAATGCTGCTCTTACATGGGCATGCCCGTTTCCGTCATGCCAAGTATCATTGTGCCGGTAATTTGAATTGGAAGGAATTATTTTTTCAAAGAAAGCGGGATAGTCATGCAGTAATCCCGGTTCATATTCTATTGTAGTAACTCCAGCGGTTGAACCCGGCACAAATACTAATGCAGTACCTTCACGTAAACCGGATTCGGATAGTACTTTCTTAACTTCACCGGTTATGTCGATAATATCGGTGTGACCATTTGTTTCAACGGAAAAGGAAGTTGTTTCGATTTTCATTTACTCATCTCTCAAATAAGAAATTACAAATAGATAATCAAATCTAATTAAAACAAAATTAATATGAATCCGGCAATCCGATTTCCTTCCCAAATCAGAACTAAATTGTATAAATTTGACGACTTATTTTTTCAACAAATAGTTAAATAGGGAGGTGATAAATGACATCCAAAGATTATATTGAATTAGAAGAAAAATACGGTGCCCATAATTACCATCCACTCGATGTAGTTATTGAAAAAGCAGAGGGTGTGTGGGTATACGATGTTGATGGTAAAAAATATTTAGATTGTCTTGCGGCATATTCGGCAGTAAATCAAGGTCATTGCCATCCGAGAATTATTAATGCACTTAAATCACAAGCAGATAATGTTACTCTTACTTCACGTGCCTTCAGAAACAGCCAGCTTCCTTTGTTATATAAGAAACTGCATGATGTTACCGGTTACGAAATGATTCTTCCGATGAACTCGGGTGCAGAAGCAGTAGAAACTGCATTAAAAGCTGCAAGAAAATGGGGTTATCGAGTTAAAGGAGTTCCTGAAAACCAAGCAGAAATTATTGTCTGTACAAACAATTTTGCAGGAAGAACAATTTCCATTGTTTCCTTCTCAACCGAAGCACAATATAAAAATGGTTTCGGTCCCTTCACCCCGGGATTCAAAGTTGTTG
>CAYLVF010000206.1:0-232 GCA_964387045.1 uncultured Melioribacter sp.
ATAGGTGCCGGTATTGTTGATGGAGCAAAATTTGGTGACAACACTAAAGCTGCAATCATGACTAGAGGTGTTGCGGAAATTTCAAGACTAGGAATTGAACTTGGTGCAAGACCCGAAACTTTTTCCGGACTTTCAGGTATTGGCGATGTGATTGTAACTTGTATGAGTCGTCACAGCCGGAATCGTTATGTAGGCGAAGAAATTGGAAAAGGTAGAAAACTTAAAGATATAT
>CAYLVF010000206.1:242-5054 GCA_964387045.1 uncultured Melioribacter sp.
GGAAGGTGTTGTAACCGCAAAGTCTGCAAGAGAATTAGCAATTCAAGCAAAAGTAGATACGCCAATAATAGAAGCTGTATATAGAACTTTATATGAAAATCGTGATCCTCAAAAAATGACTTACGAATTGATGACCCGCGATATGAAATCCGAACACTGATCTTTCCTTCCATATCTTTAACAAATCAAGTATATTTTAATTGGTATAATTACTATTCTTTACATGAAAAAAGATCTTTCAACATCGGTTCAGTATATCAAGTCGGTTGGACCAAAACGCGCACAAGCATTTAATAAAATTGGTATAAACACTGTTGAAGATCTGCTGCATTATTTCCCTACCAAACATTTAGACAGAACTACGATTCTTAACTCGGTAAAAGTTGCGCAATATGTAATTAACGGTTACGAAGGTGAGGTAACTATAATCGGTAAAGTTGTTGAAAGTGAATTAATTCGCTACGGCAAAAAGCAGATATTTAAAGTAAAGATGAAAGACAATACCGGTTTTTTTGAGTGTGTTTGGTTTCAAGGAATAAAATATTTTAAAGATATCTTCAACACAAATGATATTTATGCAGTATCAGCTAAGCCGGTGATGACAAGATACGGTAATCTCCAACTTATCCATCCCGATTTTGATAAATTGACTGCCGCTGAATCTGAAGAATTTTTAAATACGGGTAAGATCATTCCGTTTTATAGAGTTTCCAAAGAACTAAAATCCACAAATCTTGGTGATATCAGTTTAAGAAAAATAATTACAACAGTAGTTGAAGAATATTCGGACCAGGTAATAGAAACACTTCCGCCAAATATTATTCGGAAAAATAATCTCCTGCCGCTAAATATTGCTATTAAAGATTATCATTTTCCAAAGAGCGGTGAAAGCCTTGAAAAAGCCAAAGAGAGATTAAAATACGAAGAGTTATTTTTCTTAGAGTGTTTAGTTGCACTAAAAAAAATCCGAACGAAGATTAAGAAGAACGGAATTAAATTTAATATTCAATCCGCACCGATAAAAAAATTTATTGCTAATCTACCATTTGAGTTAACAACAGCTCAGCTTAAAGTTCTCACCGAGATAAGAAAAGATATGGAAAGTAATGAACCGATGAACAGACTTCTGCAAGGTGATGTTGGGAGCGGAAAAACAATTGTTGCATTGATTGCTATGTTAATTGCAGTAAGTAACGGTTATCAAGCTGTATTAATGGCACCCACCGAAATATTAGCCGATCAACATTTTAAAAAGATTCATAATTTTTTAGAAGGAACGGGATTCAATACAGCTTTAATGCTCGGCGGGCAAACTAATAAAACTCGTAAAACTATTTTAAAAGGAATTGCTGAAAATAGAATTAACATAATTGTAGGCACACATGCTTTACTTGAAGAAAATGTTGAGATACCGCACATGGGTTTTGTTGTCATTGACGAACAACATCGCTTTGGGGTAGCACAACGTTCAAAATTGATTGAGAAAACAATTACGCCCGATATTTTAATAATGACCGCAACACCAATACCTCGAACAGTTTCAATGACAGTATACGGTGATCTTGATGTATCTATAATTGATGAAATGCCTAAAAATCGAAAAACAATAAAAACAGTTTTAAGAAGCGAAAAAAATCTTCAAGATATTTTTAATTTTATAAAAGAAAGAGTACAAAAAGGTGAACAGGCTTTCATTGTGTATCCCTTAGTAGAAGAATCCGAAAAAATTGATCTTAAAGATGTTACCAGTGAATATGAGAATATAAAAAAGACATTTCTGGATGATGTACGTGTAAATTTGATTCACGGCAGAATGACATGGCAGGAAAAAGAATCTATCATGGAAAGTTTTGCCAATGGTGATTTTGATGTTCTATTTTCTACAACTGTCATAGAAGTGGGAATTGATATTCCAAACGCTACAATAATAGTAATTAACGAAGCATTCCGCTTCGGTCTCTCTCAGCTTCATCAATTAAGAGGAAGAGTTGGAAGAAGCGACAAGCTTTCATATTGTATTTTGGTTACACGTGATGAACATTTACAGAAAATGAAATACAAAAATATTTCTTTGGAATTTCTTTCTCCTGCCGAACGTGAAAAATATAAATCGCAAATTAGGCTTAATGCAATGGTTGAACACACTGACGGATTCAAACTATCCGAAATTGATTTCAAACTTCGCGGTCCCGGAAATATTTTTGGAATTGAGCAAAGTGGTTTCCCCCAGCTAAAACATGCTGATATTATTACCGATACCGATTTACTTATTAAAGCAAAGGAAGATGCATTTAAAATTATTCAACATGACCCTTCTTTAAATCAACTTGACAGCCAAGTAATTAAGCAACAGTTGAAAAAAAATTATTATACCGCACTAAAATTTTCTCACATCGCATAAAAAATATTTTTTAAAAAATTTTCATCAAAAAATTTTTTTTATTATCTAGTTGCATATGATTGTTAAACTTTTATATTGCTACTAACTTTTTTAAGGAATTTTTATTCCTTTCTATGATTAGAAAGTTTACTGTTGCACTTACATATAATGTCAAACCAGAATTACCTTCAAAAGTTTATAACAACTCAACCCAAAGTTATCTTCAATCGGAAAGTATGCTCGATAAATACGCTGAATGGGATACGTATGAAACCATTTATGCTATTCGTGATGCCCTAGCTTTACATAATAATGTTATAATGATTGAAGCAAATGAAGATGCTTATGAAAAATTTAGAAAGCATAGACCTGATATTGTGTTCAATGTTGCCGAAGGTGCACATGGAATAAGTCGTGAAGCACAAATTCCCGCCATACTTGATATGCTTCAAATTCCTTACACAGGTTCTGATCCTTTAACTCTTAGTTTATGTTTGGACAAATCACGTACCAAAGAAGTATTAACATACTACGGATTACCTAACTCAAAGTTTGTTGTTTCACACGGCGAAAATGGTTTTGCCGGAAAGGAACTTAACTTCCCACTTATTTTAAAACCGATCGGCGAAGGATCAAGTAAAGGAATTTTTAATTCATCCTTTGTAAACGACTACGAGACTTTTGAAAAAACTTTAGTGGAAAATGTTGAGAGGTATAATCAACCATTTATCGTTGAAGAATATTTACCGGGTCGTGAATTTACCGTTGCTGTTTTAGGTAACGGTATAGAAGCAAGAACTCTTCCGATAGTGGAAATGAATTTCAACGAATTGCCTGAAGATATGATTCCTATATATTCATACGAGGCAAAATGGATTTTAGATACAAGAGAAAATCCTTTGGATATTTTTTCTTGTCCGGCAAAAATTGATACAGAATTGGAAAACAAGATTAATGAAATAGTTCTAAAAACTTATTCAGTGCTGAATTGCAAGGACTGGAGCAGAATTGATGTTAGATTAGACGCAAACGGGGAACCAAATATTATTGAAGTTAATCCATTGCCCGGTGTGCTGCCAAATCCCGAGGACAATTCTTGTTATCCTAAAGCAGCCCGTGCTGCAGGAATGGATTATTCTAAAATGATAAATGAGGTTTTACTTACCGCCATTAAGAGATATGGACTAGCATGATATTGGATAAAAAAATATTAGTCTGTTACAACGAACCCAAATCAATCTATGAAAATTATTTGGGGAAGGATTCAATTAGTTCTATTAAAGTTGATCTTTCCGAAAAAGGTTTTGTTGAGCAGATTGATAATATAATTGGTCATCTATCCGAAAATTTTGAATCGGCTGCGGGATATCCTGTTAATGGAAATATTCGTTCCTTGTATAATGAACTTCGTTTGAACAAACCCGATGCAGTTCTGAATTTGATTGAATCGGTAGAAGGAAATTCACACTTTGAAAGCTACTGTGCAGGGCTCTTTGAAATGCTGAATGTTTCTTATACCGGAAACAAGGGGTTGACCCTGGGGAATTGTTTATTTAAACAACGAACTAAAAAAATATTGATAGGTTCAGGAATTCCTACACCTAAATTTATTGTTGTACACTATAATTTATCAGTAAGCCCTGATTTCTCAGGTCTTAAATATCCTATGATTGTAAAATTATTAAGCGAAGATGCAAGCATCGGGATTTCGGAAAATTCGGTTGTTTACAATGACAACGAATTAAATAAAAGAATGGAATATCTTTTCAATAATTTTAAGCAGGATGTAATCGTAGAAGAATTTATCAATGGTCGTGAATTAAATGTATCAATACTTGGTAAAGATGTTCTGCCTATTTCGGAAATCAGCTTTAAAGGATTATCAAAAAAATTACCGAAGATAATAACTTACGAAGCAAAGTGGTCTCCGGATAGTGAATATTATAAACATACCGTTCCTATATGCCCGGCAAAATTATCTAAAGAAGTTGAAAAGAAAGTTAGCGAGATAGCGTTGGAATCATTCAATGCTATGGGTTGCAGAGATTATGCCCGCGTTGATATTCGATTAGCCAAGAATAACCATCCGTACGTTATTGAAGTTAATCCGAATCCCGATATATCACCTGATTCAGGCTTCGCGCGTTCTGCAGCTGCTGCCGGCATTGATTATTTCGAGTTGATTAAAAAATTAATCCACTTTGCATTGAGCAGGTCTAATTAAATGATAAGAAGATTAGAACAAAGAGACAGATCTGATTTGATTGAAGTAATTAATAGTATAGAAATTTTTAAACCGGAAGAAAAGATAACAGCAATAGAATTAATCGATGCAGCACTTGAGAATAAAGAAAAAGATGAGTATAGTTACAGCATTTTTATTTACGAATATGATAACAAAGCAGTTGGTTATCACTGTGTTGGTAAAAGAT
>CAYLVF010000207.1:0-483 GCA_964387045.1 uncultured Melioribacter sp.
TAAAAGATCATCTTGTTACTTCCGTTAGAATAGAGAAAAAAGATTTTGACTTCTCACCGTTTGTTGATAAAGGCGGACTAGGTAAATTCTGGAAGGTATTCGGAAATGATACAGAAAAACTTCTTGAAGAAATTAATGAGGAGTTAGCAGCATAAAAGTTGACTTGTTTAATTTCATGCGCCCGTTTATATTAGGTAGTTAATAATTGATGGAGAAATGAAAACAATTAAATACCAAATAAAACTAAAGGGGTTGAAATCCACACCCGGTTCAATTTCAATCTATGCACTTAAGGATTTATCGTCAATTTTAGTTGAGAACACTGAAAGAGCACTTAGATTAGCAGTAGAAGGTTATAGTCTCAAAAAAGGTCAACCACCCAAATGGCTTAAGGATGCTGTAAATTTTAACATCACAAAATTATCAAAGGGTTCAACTATTATTGATATAGAAGCCCCTGAATTAAGCGAAGTTGCTGCTGAA
>CAYLVF010000207.1:493-5048 GCA_964387045.1 uncultured Melioribacter sp.
GCTTTAACTATTTGGGCAAATTCTTTTAATAAGGCAATAGCAGAGGATGCAGAAAGCGAAATTTATGATAGAGATTTATTGAATTCATTCTATGGATTTAATGAATTTATTGAAAAGTATTCGGCAACCATTGAAATAAACTCAAATCAAGACAGAAGAATACGCAGTATGAGTATAAATGAAAAAAAACTTAGTAAAGTTAAAAGACTGACTTCAACAATTCCTGAATCTAGAAAAATAATCTTAAGTGGGAAAATAGATGTTATCGAACATAAAAACGGTAGATTCAAACTTAACCTCGAAAATGGCGAAACCATTCAGGGTGAAATTGACCGTCAGTTGCTCGATCTTGAGGTAATGAGAGATCATTGGGGAAAGAAAGTAACTGTTAGAGGCACTGCAGACTTTAAGGCAAATGGGAAAATGCGATTTATAAAAGCTGATTTGCTTAAACCCTTTGATGATTACGAAGAGCCATTTGAGGATTATTTAATTTATGAAGAACCAAAAGAAATTGTTCATCATATTATAAAGGAAAAATCAAAAGTATCACCTCTTCAGGAAATTTGGGGTAAATGGCCTGGCAATGAATCGATTGAACAAATTTTGGAAGAATTAGATTAATGATGATTTATCTCTTAGATACAAATATTCTAGTTGGTTATATAAGAGGTTCTGATTATGCTAAATACGTTGAGAAAAAATTTAATCTATTCGATCCCGATAATATTTCAGTGATTTCGATAATTTCTATTGCAGAAATCAAATCATTAGCATACAAGTTTGGTTGGGGCAGTAAGAAAAAAGAAGTTATGAATGATTTGTTAAAAGCTATCCCAACAGTAAAAATAGATTCCGATAAAATAATTGATGTATATGCTGAAATTGACGCCTATAATCATCTCAAACATCCAACTATTAAAAATCCTTTAGGAACTTCGACTAAAATAATTCAACAAAATGATATTTGGATTGCCGCAACAGCTCATACAATTAATGCAACGCTTATTTCAACGGATAATGATTTCTCGCATTTGGATAATGTATTTATAAATTTTGTTTACATTGATCAATCGCTTAAAAAAGAAGATGCAAAATAACCTCCCTCCCAATTTACCCGTCCTTAAGGCGGGCTGGTCTTGGGTTAAACTTGGTGACATTGGAAAAGTAGTCTCTGGTGGTACCCCGTCAACAAAAGTTGAAGAGTACTTTGATGGTAATATATCTTGGTTAACGCCTGCAGACCTAACTGGATATCCACATAAATTTATCTCCAGAGGTAGAAGGAATATTTCAGAAAAAGGGTTAAAGAGTTCTTCTGCAAAGCTAATTCCTAAAGGTAGCATATTATTTTCATCTAGAGCACCAATTGGCTATGTAGTTATTGCCCAGAATGACATTTCAACGAACCAAGGATTTAAGAATCTAATTCCAAAACAGAATGTTTTTAATGAATATGTATATTATTACTTAAAAGCCTCCAAACAGTTGGCTGAGTCAAATGCTTCCGGAACGACGTTTAAGGAGATATCTGCCAAAAGTTTTGCCAATTTACCTATCCCTCTCCCACCACTCCCAGAGCAGCGCCGCATAGTAGAAAAAATAGAAGAACTCTTCAGCGAACTCGATAACGGAATTGATAATCTCAAAAAAGCAAAAGCGCAGATTAAGACTTACCGGCAGGCGGTACTTAAGTTTGCATTTGAAGGAAAGCTGGTTCAAGGTGAAGGGAAAAAGGCAAAGGGTAAAAGTGAAAATGGTGAGTTGCCGGATGGTTGGGAATTTGTAAACTTAGACGATGCCGCCGCTATAAATATGGGCCAAAGTCCGCCAGGAACGTCTTATAATAAAGAAGGTGAAGGAATGCCATTAATCAATGGTCCGGTTGAATTTGGTCCGTTGCCCTTATCGAAAACTATTATGAGCAAATTCACGACCAAACCAACAAAAATTTGCGATGAACATGACCTAATTCTTTGCGTTCGTGGTTCAACAACAGGAAGAACTAATATTGCTGGATTTAAGGCTTGCATTGGTAGAGGTGTAGCAGCAATAAAGGCAAAATATAATCAAGGTTACCTAAATTATTTTATACTTTTTAAAAGACAATTTATTTATGATCTTGGAACTGGTTCTACTTTCCCAAGTGTATCAGCTTCGCAGATTAAAAGCATTTGCTTTCCGTTAGCACCTATCAACCAACAAACCCAAATAGTAGAAGAAATCGAAAGACGATTTTCTGTTGCGGATAAAATGGAAGCGGCGATAGAGGAAAGTCTTAAAAAATCAGAAGCACTGCGGCAGTCAATATTAAAGCAAGCGTTTGAGGGGAAATTGTAACAGAAGCCCAACTTCTATAAAAAGTTGGGCTTCTTAACTTTTAAAATGGATCAAATTTACCACAGTTTAATCGAAAGTGCGGTAAAATCGATTCTAATATGTCCATGATAAAATTTTATAATGGACAAAAACCCATTTTAGGCAATTAAAAATATTTATAGTGTAGTTTATTGACAATATCACCACTATAAATTATCTTAATGGAGAAAATAAGAGGTTCAGAGTGGATATCTCCGAATTTAAGTCAGGTCAATTAATCCAGCAGTTTCAATACAAAAGTTTCAGTCCTTCAAAAATAAATAATGAATGGACTTGGAAAGAGCCCAAAATTAATACGCTTTTAGCTGAGGCAAATAATAAATTAGGGGAACTCAATGCGTTTTCGCTATATGTGCCAAACATAGATTTTTTTATCTCGATGCACGTTATTAAAGAAGCAACCACGTCAAGTAGAATAGAGGGAACGAAAACTAGTGTAGATGAGGCACTCTTATCAATTAACGAGATAGACCCGGAGAAACGAGATGATTGGCAGGAAGTACAAAATTATATCCAAGCGTCAAATTATTCGATTGAAAAACTGAAGGAACTCCCTATATCAACAAGACTACTGAAAGAAGCACATAAAATTTTACTGTCTGGTGTGAGAGGAGAAATAAAACAACCCGGTCAATATCGTACGAGTCAAAATTGGATAGGGGGCGCAACTTTGAAAGATGCAGTTTTTATTCCCCCACATCATTCGGAAGTTTCTGATTTAATGAATGATTTGGAAAATTTTATTCATAACGAAACAATAGACGTACCACATTTAATCAGAATTGCAATTATACATTATCAATTCGAAACAATACATCCTTTCCTTGACGGAAACGGAAGATTGGGTCGTTTGTTAATTACTTTGTATTTGGTTTCAGTAGGACTGTTAGATAAACCAACTCTTTATCTATCGGATTTTTTTGAAAAGAAAAAGTCATTGTATTACGATAACCTTACATTTGTTAGAACTTCTGATAATCTAGCTCAATGGATAAAATACTTTTTGGTAGCAGTGATAGAAACTTCGGATAAAGGCATTCGAACATTTAAAGAAATTCTTCGACTAAAAGAAGAGATTGAAGGTAAGAAATTATTGTCATTAGGAAATCGAATTCAAAATGGCAAGAAACTGATATCGAATCTTTATAGAAAACCAATTATCAATGTAAAGGAAGTAGAAGAAATACTAAGTATCTCTACAAAGCCCGCGAATAGAATAGTTCAAGATTTTGTTGAAATGGAAATTCTAAAAGAAATAACCGGATATAAGCGAAACAGATTATTTTTATTCAATGATTATTATAAACTTTTTGCGGATAGTTAATTATGACAGCATCATCTATAGTTTCTAAAGTTTGGAATTACTGCAACATACTTCGCGATGACGGCGTAAGTTACGGAGATTATCTTGAGCAGCTTACATACTTACTTTTCCTTAAAATGGCTTATGAATATTCAAAGCCGCCGTTTAATAGGGAAACAATAATTGATAAAAAATATGATTGGGAATCACTTAAAAATAAGACCGGTGCAGAACTTGAAGTCCATTATGTAACTCTGCTCAATGAACTCGGCAAGAAGAAGGGGATGATAGGCGAAATATTCTTTAAGTCTCAGAATAAAATACAAGACCCGGCTAAACTTAAAAAACTTATTGATTTGATTGATGAAGAAAACTGGTTAACTCTTGAAACCGATGTCAAGGGCGATATATATGAAGGGCTATTAGAGAAAAATGCGGAAGATACAAAGAGCGGAGCCGGACAATACTTTACGCCCCGCGCATTAATTAAAGCTATGGTTGAATGTATCAGACCCGAACCAATGAAAACCATTGCCGATCCGGCTTGCGGTACCGGAGGCTTCTTCTTATCGTCTTATGAATATCTCAGTAAATTAAAATTAGATTCAGAACAAAAAGAATTTTTGAAGTTCAATACATTCCGCGGTTGGGAAATTGTTCCGAGCGCTGCAAGACTATGTTTGATGAATCTCTATCTTCATAACATTAGTGATATCGAAAGTGATCCGCCTATAATGCGCGAAGACAGCTTACTCTCAAAACCGAAAACAAATTATGATTACGTTTTGACTAATCCGCCCTTCGGTAAAAAGAGTAGTATTACAATAACAAATGGAGAAGGAATTCAAAAAAGAGAATCACTTTCTTATGAAC
>CAYLVF010000208.1:0-3451 GCA_964387045.1 uncultured Melioribacter sp.
AACTTAAAATAACAATTACGGCGCTAATGATTACTGTAGAAGTTTCAAATCTTACAAAAATATACGAATCGTCCTATAAAAAGAGAAGGATTACGGCTTTAACAAATTTTAATCTGAATGTTGAAGAAGGAACCGTATTCGGATTACTCGGACCAAATGGAGCCGGCAAAACAACTTTAGTGAAAGTTTTACTCGGTATTGTTTATCCTACTTTAGGCTCTGCGAAAATTTTAGGGCAGAATATTAACAATTACGCAATAAGAAAACGGGTTGGTTACTTACCGGAAAACCACAAGTTCCCACCTTACTTAAACGGTGAAGACGTATTAAAATATGTCGGAAGAATAAGCGGCTGCACTAACTATGAAATCAATTCAAGAATTGACAGCCTGCTGAAACTTGTTAAAATGGAAAAATGGAAACGAACCAAAGTTAAAAAATATTCAAAAGGAATGATGCAGAGGTTAGGACTTGCACAAGCTCTAATTAATAATCCCGATTTAATTTTCTTAGATGAACCGACCGACGGTGTTGATCCGATCGGAAGAAAAGAGATAAGAGATATTTTACTCAACCTGAAAAAAGAAGGGAAGACAATTTTTATTAACAGCCACTTACTTTCCGAAGTTGAGTTGATTAGTGACCGTGTCGCCATATTGAACAATGGATTGTTAATAAAAGAAGGCACAGTAGAAGACCTAACAACAAACAAAGAAACTTATTCAATTAAACTTGCCGGTGATATAGATAAATTGTGGATTGAAGAAAACTTCAAGGCTTTTCATATCAACAACATAACGGCAAATAGTTTTGAAGCAAAAGTATCCGATGAAACAGAATTAAATTCAATAATTGACGAACTGAGAAAAACCGGTATAATCATTAAGGAAATTGTTCCGGTCAAAACAAGTTTGGAAGATATGTTTATTTCACTTATCAACGAATCAGACAAGAAGAAAGCAAATGAATAATATTATCGAAATAACAAAACAAACTATTAGAGAAGCATTTGCAAGAAAAATATTTATAATGTTTGCCGGCGTTTCATCGTTGGTATTAATATTATTTGCAATAACTTTTGCAGCTGTTGGTATTGAAGATTTGAGCGGTTCAATTCAAATACAATCCAACAGAGATACGGGAATTATGTATGAAGTTGTAAGTGGTATAAAACTTTTTATTGTTGTTCCGTTATTCGGAGGCGGATTATTTCTTTCAATATTTTCCGCTTCTTCATTTATTCCGAACATGCTTGAGAAGGGTAATATTGATGTTCTTCTTTCCAAACCTATTTCACGTTCACAAATTATCTTCGGAAAATTTATTGGTGGTACCGGGGTAGTTTTAGTTAATATAGCCTATCTTGTTGTAGGTATTTGGTTTTTAATAGGATTAAAATTTGGTGTTTGGGATGCTTCATTTCTTCTTTCAATTTTTACAATAACATTTGCGTTTGCTGTATTGTATTCGCTGATAATATTGATCGGAATTATTTCACAAAGTTCAATTCTCGCAATGATGCTTTCATATATCATATTCTTTATACTTTCGCCAATCTTAAATATTCGTGAACAAATAATGATGCTTTCCGACAGTAAAATTCTTGAAATTGTTTTGGAAGGATTCTATTACATCGTTCCCAAAACTTCCGAACTCGGGACTATAACGAGTAATATTGCCGTGGGAGGAGGTATCTATGATCACCAACCGATATTTACTTCAGCCGTTTTTTTGATTCTCAGTCTTGCACTAAGTATTATTATTTTTAGTAAAAAAGACTATTAAACAATTAGTTTAACATCTTAAAATAACTCTTCGAGTGGCATAGATTTTGCCTCTTAATGAGATTATTTATTAGAATACTTTGTCTTTTATAGAAGAGAAGGAAAAACGAAATGGCTGACGACAAACTTAAACTTGAAGACCTTCTAGGGGATGTTCAAAAATTTGAAGAAGAAGATAGAATTGAATATGTGGCGATTATAGGTGCAGGTGTTATGGGTCAAGGACTCGCACAAACTATTTCATCTGCCGGACTTGATGTACTAATTATTGAGAAAGATCAAAAGCATATTGAATCTGCTCAAGAAGCAATTAAATCATCGATGAAACGTGAAATTGCAAGATGGGCAATGACCGAAAGCGAAATGAAATCAATACTCGGCAGAATTACCTGGAATACCGATATCAATGAAATAGCCGATTGCGATTTGATTATTGAAGCTGTTGATGAAAACTTTCAACTAAAGAGATTGCTCTTTAATAAAATGGATGAAATTGCTCAACCCGAAACAATTTTTGTCTCTAATACCTCTACATTAAGTCTTACTAAAATTGCGGAAGTTACTAACCGGAAAGATAAAATTATCGGTATGCACTTCTTAAATCCCGTTCCTAAAGTTCCCGTTGTTGAAATTGTTAAAGCGTTGGAAACTTCGGATAAGACAGTTACAAAGATGAAAATCTTTGCTGAAAAAATTGGCAAAACCGCAGTTGAAGTTTATGAGTATCCCGGGTTTGTAACAACCCGCGCAATTGTTCCTTTACTTAACGAAGCGATGCACATTTTGTTGGAAGGTGTTGCAACTGCAAGCGATATCGACACAGCTATGAAACTTGGTTACGATTTCAAAATAGGTCCTTTGGAGATGGCAGATAATATGGGATTAGATGAAGTTCTTATGTGGATGGAACAATTATGGGGAACTTTGGGAGAACCAAGATATCGACCTTGTCCAATTTTAAGAAGACTCGTACGAGAAAGAAAACTTGGTCGTAAAACCGGCGAAGGTTTCTTTAAGTATGACGAAGACGGTAAAAAAATTAATTAATGAAATGATGGTGACAAAATGAAAATTTTAGTTCTTAACTGCGGCAGTTCTTCAATTAAATATCAATTTATTGATACTAATGAAAAAATTACTTTAGCCAAAGGTCAAGTGGAAAGAATTGGTATGAGCAGTGCGGTTCTTACACATCAACCACATGGTAAAGAAAAAATTAGAATTGTTGGTGAAATTCTAGACCATACAATTGCAATTGAATATGTGGTTGCAGTTTTACTTAGCCCGAACCATGGTGTAATCAAAGATAAAAATGAAATTGAAGCCGTCGGACATAGAGTTGTGCACGGCGGTGAAACATTCTCCGGTTCTGTTTTGATAACGAACCAGGTAATGAGTGCTTTAAAAGAAAACATTGAATTAGCACCGCTCCACAATCCTCCGAATATAAAAGGTATAGAAGCAGCAAAGAAACATTTGCCGAATACACCTCAATGCGGTGTGTTTGATACTTCATTCCATTCAAAGATGCCCCCGAAAGCGTATTTGTACGGAATACCTTACGAGCTGTATAAAAAATATAAAATTCGCCGATACGGTTTTCACGGAACTTCGCATCGTTATGTTGCATTAAGAGCCGCAGAAATGTTGAACAAACCTTATGAAAA
>CAYLVF010000208.1:3551-5014 GCA_964387045.1 uncultured Melioribacter sp.
TTTTGTTATAGAATTAAAAAATATGTCGGTGCTTATACCGCTGCAATGGGCGGACTCGATGCTCTTGTATTCACAGGAGGTATCGGTGAAAATTCTTGTAAAGTAAGAAAATTAGTCTGCGAGCACATGGACTATCTCGGCATTGAACTCGATGATTCACTAAACGAAAATGTTAAAGGTGAAGCATTTATCTCGACAAATAAATCCAAAGTGGCAGTATTACGTATTCCAACAAACGAAGAACTTGTAATTGCTCTTGATACCGAACAAATTGTTCTTGAGCAGAGAAAATCTGCCGGAGAAGTTAAATTTAATTAGCAATTGTTATGTTATTTTTTACATTTATAAAAGGGGTTGTCTTGAAATTTAAGGCAGCCCCTAATTTTATTCTGATGGAGTTTAAATGGAAATAAGTATTGATGTTTTCTTACTGGCATTTATACCGCTGTTTGTCGCCATAGATATAATCGGTACCGCTCCGGTGTACGTTGGTTACACTTACGATTTATCAAGTCATCAACGTAAACAGCTTTTAATTCAAGCGCTCCTAACTGCTTTTATTGTTGCTGTCGTATTTTTAATTAGCGGAAAAGCAATACTAAGATTTTTGGGAATTACTATTAACGATTTTAGAATTGCCGGTGGATTAATTTTGCTCGTATTAAGTGTACATGATATTTTATCCTCATCTGAAGAAAGACGATCCCCGGGTGAACATATAGGTATTGTACCGTTGGGGATCCCCTTAATTATGGGTCCGGCGGCGCTGGCAACTATATTAATTCTTGCGGATAATTATGGATATATCATAACAGTTTTATCACTTACGGCAAACTTTATTATTATATTAACGATATTAATAAATGCAAAATGGATCACACAAGTTATCGGTAAAGGAGGATCAAAAGCGTTTGCCAAGATTGCTTCTTTGCTGTTAGCCGCTTACGCTATAATGATGATCCGCGAAGGAATAACTCAAGTTATAGCAGGAATATAAAATGGATTTCGGATTAAAAAGTAAAACCGCACTTATTACTGCTGCAAGTCAAGGGATTGGTAAAGCGACAGCAATTGAATTAATGCATGAAGGTTGTCGTGTTGCAATTTGTTCAAGTAATAGAGATAATCTCACCAATGCTGCCGATGAAATTAAAAATATCACCGGTTCCGAACCATTCTGGATGGTATGTGATATAAACAATTCCGCTGATATAAATAATACGGTTGAAAAGGTAATTGAACAATTCGGGTCAATCGATATTTTGGTTAATAATTGCGGCGGACCTGCTCCCGGTTTCTTTAATGAAATCAATGACGAAAATTGGGAAGATGCATATAATCAAGTCTTGATGAGTACAGTTAGATTTTCAAGATTAGCCTTACCATATATGAAAAAAAATAATTGGGGAAGAATTATTAATGTGACATCTCTTTCGGTTAAACAGCCGGTTGATAATTTGATA
>CAYLVF010000209.1:0-5013 GCA_964387045.1 uncultured Melioribacter sp.
ACAGATCTCGAATTTCTTTATTTTCAGTTGGGTTGCTCATCTACTTTGCTTTTGAAATAATCATAAATTTTAATAAAATCCGAAATTTCTAATTCTTCTGCCCGTTTAGTCAAATCAACCGGAAAGGAGGTTAGTTTATAAGTCCCAAATATACTATTACTATAAGAATTTTTTAAACTTTTTCTACGATTGCCGAATGCTCCTTTGACTACATTAATGAATAGTTTCTTATCGAATGAATCAATTATTTCATTAGGCTTTAAACTAATAATAGCTGAGTTCACTTTGGGTTTCGGATAAAATACAGTCGGCGGAACCTTGAAGCATAGTTCAACTTGAAAAAATTGATTTAATATTACACTCAATATACCGTATTCTTTTGTACGCGGCTTAGAGATAATTCTTGCTGCAACTTCATATTGAACCATGAATAATGCATCTTGTACAAAAGCAATATCACCAATTAATTTAAATAAAATTGAAGAAGTGATATTGTAAGGAATGTTTCCGATAATTCTGAATTTTCTTCCATCGGAATATTCGCCGAGATTTATTTTTAAGAAATCTTTACTAATAAATTCCACATTCTCGAATTTTTCATTAAGATCATCAATAACACGTTTGTCTATCTCAACTGCATAAACTTTTCCACCGGTATTATTAAGATGTTTTGTTAAAACACCTCGTCCGGGGCCGATTTCCAATATTAAATCTTTATTAGTTGGATCAAACTGACTAATAATTTTTTTAACTATATTTTGATCGACAAGATAATTCTGTCCGAATCTTTTTAATGGTTTTGGATGCTTGTTCAATGTAATTTTTCTTCTTTTTTACTATAATTCAATTTAAGTAATTTGATGAATAAATGGATACTCTTTATTGGACACAAATACACTCATAAACAGACTCCAAAAAATTGTTGAAAACCGGAAATCAATTGACCGGGTTCTAAAAATTTTCATTTCGATTGGTCTTCTTATATTTTTAGTAAGCTACATTTCGATTGAGAAAATTACAACGGTTTTTCTCTCCGCCAAATATGAATATATTTTGTATGCATCAATTTTATCCCTTGTCAATATTTATCTTCAAGCATATAAATGGAAACTTGTACTGAACTATTCACTAGGGGATGTTACATTTATGCGAGCATTACATTCTTATTTCGGCGGTGTGACATCCGGGTTATCTACCCCGGCAAGAATAGGCGAATTTATTGGGCGAGCAATACCACTTGAAGAATTTAATTTTTTCAGCGTTACGATCGTTTCGTTTATTGATAAAATAATTAACATGATTGTTATTACTTTTTTCGGCGCCATATCTTCGGTATTCTTTTATCGCTCTTTTAATGAACCGCACTTTTATGTCGATGTTCCGTTATTGATTATTATTGTTTCGTTGTTTGCAATCATAGTTTATATGTTGTTTAACAGCAGTTTTTTCGTGAGTGTTGTAAAACGTAAATTTAAAAACAATCAAAAAGTATTGAATAAGATTTCCGTTGTCGATAAATTTTTATCGCAAGATTTATCGGTAAAAGTAAAAATCTTTTCTATTAATATTCTCTTTTTTATTGTGATCCTTTTTCAATTTGCGCTGCTTGTAAACGCCTTTGCCAGCTATACAGATATTATTCTATTAATGATTATTGCGTCATTAATACTATTTGCAACGACTGTGGTACTGCCATTTTCTTTCGGTGATTTGGGGGTTCGTGAAGGTGCTGCCTCGTATCTTGTCGGTATGATTTCACTTTCACCGGTTATTGGATTTAATTCGGCGTTAGTACTCTTTATAATTAATGTAATTTTTCCCGCTTTCATTGGGCTTATCTTTTTAATTAAGAATAAGTAATGGATATTTTCTACCTAATTTTAATCTTGCTTGCTCTACACTATGCTTATTTCATTGTAAGAGTTTATATAGGATTGATAGCATTAAAAAAATCATCTGATCTCAAAGAAAGTAATGAATTAGTATCTGTGATTATTCCATTAAGAAATGAATCCGGGAATATTGAGTCTTTATGCAACAGTCTAAATTCGCAGACATTGTCAAAAGCAAAATTCGAAATAATTTTTATTGACGATAATTCCGATGACGATACATATGAAAAACTTCTTAAGCATAAGCCGGATAATTCAAAGATCCTAAGAGTGAAGAATGGTAGAAATAATCAAGCACGCAAGAAAAAAGCACTAATCGAAGGAGTTAAAAACGCTAGTAATCCGATTATTATTTCGACAGATGCAGATTGTAGTTTTTATTCCTGCTGGTTGGAAGTTATGTCAAAATATTTTGATGAAAAAACTGCAATAGTTGCGGGACCTGTTGATTTAAAATCTGATAAAAGTCTTTTCTCAAAAATTCAGCGACTCGAATTTGCCGGATTGATTTTAACCGGGGCGGGTTTAATCGGTATTAACAATCCAACAATTTGTTCGGCTGCTAATTTTGCATATAGAAAAAGTGTATTTGAAGAGGTTGACGGATTTAATGATCAACTTGGTTTTACTTCGGGCGATGATGATTTGTTTTTACAAAAGGTCGCTTCACTAACAAATTATAAAATTAAGTTTGCATACGAAAAAGAAGCGATCGTAACAACCCATCCGAGGACTAATGTCGGGGATTTTCTGCATCAGAGAAAAAGGTGGGCTAGCAAAAGTTTGTTTTACAATAATAAATTGCTGGTATTAAAAATTATTTTAATTTTTCTTTTTTACTTAGGTCTTATCCTGCAATTAATCGGGGGTCTATTTTTTGATCCCTTATTATTCATTACCTTCGGGTTAAGTTTATTGGTAAAAATTATCGTGGAATATCTTGTTTTAAATTATGGCTCAAAAACTTTGTACGACAGAAAAATATTGCGACCGTTTATTCTCGCTGAATTTATTCAGATACCTTACATTATTATTTCCGCAATCGGTGGTTTATTTGGTAATTTTAAGTGGAAAGGAGATGTCCTAAAACGATGAGAAAATATTTTTACGCTCCGCCGAAAGTACTCAAAAAAATTTATCCAAATTCTATTTGGACTTCATTAAATAATAAAGTTTTGATAACATTTGATGACGGACCTACTCCGCAAGTAACTTCTGAAGTATTGAAGCAATTGGACAAATACAATATTAAATCTGTTTTCTTTTGCCAGGGAGAAAATCTTGATGGAAACTCCAAAATAATTAATGAAATTTTGGAAAGAGGTCATATAATAGGCGCTCACGGCTGGCATCATAATAAAATTACAAAAATGACTAATGCAAAAATTTTAGATGATATTTCAAAAATGAATGAGATTCTTTCTTCTCAATATAATTACGAGATAAAATATTTTCGCGCACCATATGGACGAATTTATCCATATCAAGCATCGGTGCTAGGAAAAATTGGTATAAAGAATGTTATGTGGTCATTGGTTACATATGATTATGAATCGGATTTTAATAAAGTGAAATATGCTGTCGATAATTATTTAAGTAGTAATTCAATTGTAGTTTTGCATGATTCATTCAGTTCACATAAAATTTTATCGAAATCCATTGATTACCTTTATGAATCAATTCAGAAAAATAATTTTGAAATAGGCACACCGGAAGAATGTTTGAAATAATATTCTTATCGATAATAGTTGTTTATTTTTCCCAAACTGTGATTTTTATAATCGGGTCGAAGAAAAATTTTAAGAAGATTGATGAAGATAAACTTCCTTCAGTTTCTGTAATTGTTGCCGCACGAAATGAAGAAGAAAATATTATTGAATGCATGCAGTCATTAGAAAAATTAGAGTATCCCGAAAACAAAATTGAAATATTTATTGTTAATGACCACTCAACCGATAACACCAAAGAAATAATACAAAATTTTATACACGACAAATCCCGGTTCAAATATCTCGAACCCGGTGCCGAAATTGGTCAGCTTAAAGGAAAAGCAAATGCTCTTGCTAATGCAATTAAAGAATCGAATGGTGAAATTATTTTAACAACCGATGCCGATTGCAGAGTTTCACCGACTTGGGCAAAACAATTAGCATCTTACTATAAAGACGATGTTGCAATGGTATGCGGATATACAAATCAAATTGACACAACGCTATTCGGCGGTATGCAGTCGGTTGATTTCACTTACTTATTAATGATTGCCGGTGGTGTAATGAATCTTGGTAAACCTTTAAGCTGTATCGGTAATAATATGTCTTACCGCAAATCTGTTTACGAAGAAATCGGCGGTTATGAATCGCTGCCGTTTTCGGTTACAGAAGATTTTAATTTATTAATGGCAATGCATAGGTTAAAAAAGTACAAAATTATTTACCCGATGACCTCTGAAGGATTAGTTACTTCAAAACCGTGTTCAACTTGGAAGTCACTATTCAAACAAAAAAAACGCTGGGGTGTCGGCGGATTAGAAAGTGATATCGCCGGTTTTGCAGTGATGGCAACAGGTTTTATCACTCATTTATCTATTATTTTAGTTCCTTTCTTTTTCTCGGTGCTATCTTTATATTTGACACTTTTCAAAATAGCAGTTGATTATTACGCTATTAAAGGTGTGCACAATAAATTAAAATTAAGATTGCGTTTTAAACATTTTATCGCGTTTGAAATTTATTTTATTCTTTATGTTATTCTCCTTCCTTTCATAACATTAACGAATCAAAAAGTTGAATGGAAGGGAAGAGTTTACAAATAGCGGACATTAAATGAAAAAAATTATTCTTTTACTGATTGTTATATCATCACAATATTTATCGCAAAACAAAACCGAAATTTTTCCGGATGATTTATTGATACAACCATTCACTGCAAATATTCTTGAACCTAAACTCGGATTCCTATTTCAAATCGCCGAAAATGAATTGCGTTTGGATATTGGTAATTCAATCGATGTGCTTCGTCATCAAATTAGTGAAGATGAGACTCTATCCTTCGGTGCAGATCTTTTTACTTATACTTTATTAAGAGGTGAAAGCGATTTCCACTTCCCGGTTGATGCCGTTGA
>CAYLVF010000210.1:0-1002 GCA_964387045.1 uncultured Melioribacter sp.
ATTTCATCTTTCTCAACTTTGTCGCCTTCTTTTTTATGCCATTTTATTATGGTCCCTTCCATAACAGATTCACCCATTTTCGGCATCGGTATATCAATTAATTCACCGCCGACTTGTGTTGTTGAAGATTCTTCTTTTGGGGTTTCTTCTTTCATTTTATCCGAATCATAATCCACAGCTTCTCCGTTAGTTTCGATCACTGCCACTACGGAACCGGCTTCTACGGTTTCATTTTCGAATACTTTAATATCGGAGAGGATACCATTCTCCGGACTCGGGATTTCCGTATCAACTTTATCCGTACTTATTTCAAATATGATTTCGTCTTTTTCAACTTTGTCACCTTTTTTCTTATGCCATTTGATAATCGTTCCTTCGTTAACACTTTCTCCCATTTTGGGCATTACGACATCCACTTTCATTTTAGTTTTCCTTTATATTCAATTTTAGTAACGAATTATTTCCCTAATAGATTCCACAATGTTATTCCTAGTAGGAAGAATATAATTTTCAAGATTAGGATGATAAGGAATAGGTGTATCTTTAGCTCCAACTCTCTTTACCGGACCATCTAAACTTTCAAAACAATTTGCAGAAATTCTTGCTGCTATTTCAGCGCCGAAACCTGCGGTTAATGTATCTTCATGCATAATAATAGCTTTACCGGTTTTGCGAACCGAATTATAAATTGTGTCTTCGTCTAAAGGATGAATCGTTCTAATATCGATAACTTCGATAGTGCAACCCTCTTCTTCCTCAACTTTTTTAACGGCGAATTTTGCTTCATGAACAATAGCGCCCCATGTAATGATTGTCAAATCATTACCTTCCTTAACAACACTTGCCTTACCGAATGGAAGAAGATATTCTGCAGAAGGTTCAGGTGTTGTCGAGTGACTCTGTCTGTATAAACCTTTGTGTTCGAGGAAAAGAACGGGATCATTTAGTCGAAGTGCTGTTTTAAGCAGTCCTTTTGCATCACGTGCATTTGACGGATAAGCA
>CAYLVF010000210.1:1012-5011 GCA_964387045.1 uncultured Melioribacter sp.
CAATCAACAAACCTGGCATATGCGAAAAGAATCCTTCAATATTTTGGCTATGATAAAGACCGCCGTGAATATAGCCGCCAATCGCAACTCTTGTTACTACCGGAGCTTCGAATAAATTATTAGAACGGTAACGATACATAACAAGCTCATCTCTCATCTGCATAAATGCCGGCCATATATAATCACCGAATTGAATTTCAACGCAAGGTTTCAATCCTTTTAATGCCATCCCGATAGCAACACCCATAATGCTTGCTTCTGCTAAAGGTGAATTGAAAACACGGTCATTCCCAAATTGAGTTGATAACCCTTTGGTTGCACTGAATACACCCCCCTTACCATCAGCAACATCTTCACCGAAGACATATATTTTTTCATTACGTTCCATTTCTTCTCGAAGAGCGTGATTTATTGAATCGACCATTACAACCGGTTGTCCATCTATGTTACCTTTTTCATAATCTAATTTTTCACGTTTACCGCTTTCATCTAAAACATACTTAACAGCAGTTTCAGGTTCGGGATCGGCTTGCTTTAGTGCCCAATCGGCTGCTTCGTCAACATGATTTTTAATTTCCTTTTTGAATTCCTCGTAAGCAAGTTCGGTAAGAATTCCTTTTTCAATTAATTTATTAGCAAAAATTTCAATAGGATCTTTTTTCAAATCTTCTTCAAGTGAATCTTGCGGTCTATATTTTTTTTGATCGTCGGAAGAAGAATGAGATAGTAATCTAACAACGTGTGCTTCAATTAAAGCAGGACCTTTTCCTTGTCTTGCATACTTAAATGCGGATTGTGCTGCGGCATTAACTTTGAGGAAATCCGTTCCGTCGACTTCCATGCGTAAAAGATTTTCATGCCCTTTCATCATTTCTGCGACAGAATTATTTCTTCCGGAATTTTGTCCTTGAACCGGAACAGAAATCGCCCATTTATTATTTTGAATCACAAAAACAACAGGAAGTTTTTCACGAGAAGCCCAATTAACAGCTTCATAAAATTCTCCTTCGCTGGTTGTACCTTCACCGGCACTTACATACACGACTGTATTTTCACCTCTTTTACGAGCAGCGAGAGCAACTCCAACCGCTTGTAAAAACTGGGTTCCTGTTGGGCTTGATTGTGTAGGTACATTTAATTCTTTGGAACTATAATGACAAGGCATTTGTCGTCCGCCGGTCATAGGATCATCAGCTTTACCCATTTGTGCGAGAAAAACATCTTCTATTTTAATTCCGAGTGCAAGCATAAAAGCCATGTCTCTATAATATGGGAAAGCCCAATCAACTTTCTTTTTCATTGCCAAACCGAAAGCAACTTGTGTTGCTTCATGACCGGAACCGGCTATGTGAAAGAAAACTTTACCTTGTCGAAGAAGGTTCATAATTTTATTATCCATTTGACGAGATAAAGACATTATTCGAAGTATGTTCATCAATTCGTCTTTAGTCATGCCTCCGAATGAATCTATTTTTCCGGTTGGAGCTTTACCGTTTTTCTTATTTACAGTTATATTTTCATCGGTTAGCGAATCAAGTTTATTATTTCTTGTCATTGATTAACCCTTTTCTAATTATTATTTACAAAAGTAAATGCATCCTTTAATACAACTTTATATTCATCGTAGTCAAATGCTTCTTTGAATTTATTTACAATTTTTTGTTTTACTTTTTGAATATCTACTTCAATGCCTAATTCTTTCTGAAGTGATGTTACTTTTTTATCTGTAATTCCGCAAGGAATAATTCCGTCAAATAAATTTAAGTCGGTATTAATATTAAATGCGAATCCGTGCATTGTTACCCAACGTGAAACTTTAATACCGATTGCAGCAATTTTTCTATCATCAATCCAAACCCCTGTTAAGCCCTCGATTCGATTAGTCTGCAATCCGTAATCAGCACAAACATCAATAATTATTTGTTCAAGATTACGCAGATAAAGATGTGTATCCTCTTTCCAATTGCTAAGTTTTATTATTGGATAACCAACTATTTGTCCCGGACCGTGATAAGTAATATCACCTCCGCGATCGATATCAAAAATTTTGATATTGTATTTATTCAAAAAAGCTTCGTTGCTGATTAGATTCTTTCTTTCGGCGGTTTTGCCTAAAGTATAAGTATGCGGGTGTTCAAGTAAGAACAATATATCCTCTATCTCATTCGATGTTCGTAATTTAAAGACATCTTTCTGCAAATCCCATGCTTTATCGTATTCGATAAAATCAAGGTCGATATAGTCAAAAGACCTATATGTGGATTGATTCGCCATAAGCTTGTCCCGCTGCTTCCATTACCATTTCGGATAAAGTTGGATGCGCATGTACGGTCCCTAATATTGATTCATAAGTTGCTTCTAAACTTTTTGCGATTCCTATTTCGGCGATTAGTTCCGTTGCTTCCGCTCCGATAATATGCGCGCCTAATATTTCACCATACTTTGCATCAAAAATAATTTTGACGAAACCTTCACGTTCACCTATTGCACCTGCTTTACCACTTGCCGAATAAGGGAATTTACCAATTTTTATTTCATAACCTTTTTCTTTTGCTTTTGCTTCTGTTAGCCCGATACTTGCAACTTGAGGTTGACAATATGTACATCCCGGGATGGAATCATAATCAATTGCAGGATGATTAATGCCGTGAATTTTTTCAATACAATGAATACCTTCATGCGATGCAACGTGTGCTAACCAAGGAGGACCTATTACATCACCAATGGCATAAACTCCATCAACGTTTGTTTTATATGTTTTTTTATCAACTTTAATATGATTTCGTTCAACTTCAACACCAATATCTTCAAGTCCAATTCCCTCAATATTTCCTTGTACACCGATTGCGCTTAATACTTTTTCGGCTTTTAGTTCTTCTTTCTTACCGTTCTTTTCTATAGTTACAACTACCGATTTACCTTTTACTTCTGCTTTTTCAACTTTTGTGCTTGTGTGAATTTTTATACCTCGTTTTTTGAAACTGCGTGCGAGTGTATCGGATACTTCTTTATCTTCAATAGGAAGTATATTATCAAGCATTTCAATAATTGTTACTTCAGTACCAAGAGTATTATAGAAATAAGCAAACTCAACACCAATTGCACCGGCGCCTATTACAATCAAACTTTTAGGTTGTTTATCTAAATTCATAGCTTCGGTACTTGTAATAATATTTTTATGATCAATCGGAATGGCATCAACAGAACGGGGTCTTGCACCGGTTGCAATAATGATATGCTTTCCTTCAACTTCATCGATTTTCTTTTTATTGTTATCCAAAATTTCGAGTTTGTTTTTTGCAATAAATTTTCCAAATCCTTGTATGTAATCAATCTTATTTTTTTTGATTAAGAAGTGAACACCTTTTACAATTTTTTCCGAGACACCTCTACTTCTCTGGATTATTTTTTTGAAATCAAATCTTAGATCAGAAAAAGAAAGTCCAAATTCTTCAGAATGATTTTTAGCAAGATCATAAAGTTCTGCATTTTTCAAAAGAGATTTTGTGGGGATACAACCCCAGTTAAGACAAATTCCTCCCAGATTGTCTTTGTCGATTACTACAGTTTTAAAACCCAACTGTGCAGAACGGATAGCAGCCACATATCCGCCGGGTCCACCGCCCAGAATAGCCAAATCATATTTATTAGGCATAATAAATCCCATGATGGTTGGTTAGCAATATAGTAAAGCATTAAACTAAATAAAATCGGAATTTTTATTTAGGACAAGAGTATCAACAATACCCCGATAAACATTACTATAGATCCTAACAATCTTTCACGTATGTTTGGTTCATTTAGAGCAAAATATCCTAGAAAAACTGAAATAACACCCGATAACCGTTTGAGTGCAACAACATATGCAACAAGCGTCATTGAAAGGGCTGTCATATGAAGAATAAACGTGGTACATGTAAAAAGGCTGACAGAAATAAGTTGTTTCTTTGCGGGCAAAACCGATTGTTTATGTAATTTGCCTTTTAATAAAAGAATAAT
>CAYLVF010000211.1:0-4400 GCA_964387045.1 uncultured Melioribacter sp.
CCAAGACTATAAAATTGTTTATCACTAATCCCGAGTTCTTTTCTATAATACTCACCGAAATATTTTTCAACGAGTTCGCCTGAGAAAACATCAATACCGGCAGGAACCGGTGTATGAGTAGTAAATACATTTGAATAAAGATTTATATCTTTTGCTTGTTCAAAAGTAAGATTATACTTATGAATTAAAGTTCTAATTCTTTCAAGAGCCAGAAAAGCCGAATGTCCTTCATTCATGTGACAAACAAGCGGCGAAATGTTCATAGCATGAAGCGCTCTTATTCCGCCAATGCCTAGAATAATTTCTTGTTGAATTCTTGTCTCGATATTGCCGCCGTATAGAGAACGTGTAATATTTTTATCTTCATCATTATTTTCCGGGACATATGTATCAAGAAGAAAGAGCGGTACTCTGCCGACTTGAATTTTCCATACCTGTAAATAAACTTTTCTACCGGGGAACTGCAATTCAATTTTAAGAGTCGCACCATCTTTATTTGTCACAAGCGTAAGAGGTTGATTATAGAAATCGGTCATCTCATATCGTTCTTGCTGCCAACCGTCACTAGATAGATACTGTTGGAAATATCCTTCGCGATATCCGAGACCAATTCCGATAAGCGGAATACCTAAATCACTTGCAGACTTAAGATGATCACCGGACAAAACTCCCAACCCTCCGGAATAAATTTGCAGACATTCAGTTAACCCGAATTCGGCAGAGAAGTAAGCAATGTAAGGTTCTTTTTCTTTTTTGTAATTCTTTTGGTACCAAGTATTTTCATTAAGATAACTTTTAAGATCGGAATCGACCCGAGCAAGGTGCGCCATAAAACCATCATCGTTAGCCACTTCAAGCAGTCTTTCTTGAGATACTTTTCCTAAAAGCATAACGGGATTATGATTCAGAGAATCCCATAATTCGCGATCGAGTCTTCTAAACAATTCAACTGCATCTTGATTCCACGTCCAATAAAGATTATATGCAATGTCAATCAATGCGGATAATTTTTTGGGTAAAGAAGGTGCAACATTAAATGTACCGATAAATTTTACCATCGAAATAATACTCCTAAATAGAAACTTTCAAAAATTCGGATAAGTTAAATAAGCGGAAAAAAAATTAATATCAATATTGAATTTGGTCCTAAAATTTTCTGCGATTTTTAGGTATTAAAGATATGAATCATTTCACGAAATGTGAAGTTGGTTAATAAAAAAATTTTTAGTTATACGAATGAGCATTACTAAATTGGTCATTAAAATTGTAAATTTGTTTTTAAAAAATAAAATAGAGAAATATGCATTACATCATTTCTTTCCTTGTCGGGTACATATTCGGATCACTACCAACTGCCTACTTACTTCTGAAAAAGGTAAAAGGAATAGATATTACCTCAGAGGGTTCTAAAAGTGTCGGGGCTTATAATTCATTAAAAGTAACTAATTCGAGATTAATCGGGGTTATTGTATTTGTAATAGATTTTCTAAAAGGGTTTTTACCTGTTTACTTGGTTCAACTACTACTGGGCAGCGACTTTTTATATTCCGTACTTGCAGCCGGTGCGGCGGTGCTTGCTCATTGTTATTCGCCCTGGATTAAATTTAAGGGAGGGCGAGGTTTAGCAACTGCCTTCGGCGGAAGTGTTTTATTCGCATATTCTATTCCGGTAATTTGGATTTGCTTTTGGATAGTATCTTATTTATTCAGAAGACATATTCATTTTTCAAATATGGCTTCCACAATATTGACCGGAGCTATTGCAATTGCTAATTCAGATATATTAAATAAATATACAAAGGAAAGAGCAGACGAGAATTGGATTTTCGGAATTTCCGTTGCATTTGTTATGGCAATAATTATGAGTAGACATATCGAATCATTCAAGGAATGGTTTCTTAATCAAAAAAGAAAATCTACAAGGGATTCACATGAAACAAATTAAAGTAGCATTTCTTTCATCGGCATTTACCGTACTTATTTTATCCATAGTATTTGCCGTTTTTTATTATAACGAAGGATTCGCAGAAAGCAATGAAGCTGTTAATCAGCAAGAATCAATGCTCGCGAGATCAGCGGAGCGTGCATCTATAACAGATTCGATTTATAAGGGAAGGGAAACAATAATAACCGAGACAATTAAAAATGTTAACTCGGCTGTTGTAGGGATTAACGTTGTTGAAATTCGTGAATACCGTTCGCCGTGGTATAACTTTTTTAGAGATGACCCATATTTTCGTGATTACTTCAGAAGACAGCAGAGAGTGCAGGGATTGGGAAGCGGTGTTATTATTTCTTCCGATGGTTATTTAATAACTAATGACCACGTTGCCGGAAATGCCGTTGAAGTAATTGTTACTATGACAGACGGTATGCAGTACAAAGCCGAAGTTGTCGGAACGGATATGGCTTCAGATATTTGTTTACTGAAAATTGATGCAAAGGATCTGCCTTTCGTTAAATTCGGAAGATCGGATGATTTATTGATCGGCGAATGGGTTATTGCGCTCGGAAATCCCTTCGGGTTATTTGATATCAACGATCAACCTACCGTTACAGTCGGGGTAATTAGTTCTACGGGAATGAATTTAGGACAAGTAAACAACCGCTATTATGTTAATATGATTCAAACAGATGCTGCAATAAACGGTGGCAACAGCGGCGGTCCGCTAGTAAATAGTTTAGGTGAATTAATAGGAATGAACACTCTAATTTTTACGGCAGACGGATCACGGGGGAACGTTGGTGTAGGGTTTGCAATTCCTATAGAGAAAATTGAAAAAATTGTAGCCGAATTAAAAAAGCACGGTAAAGTCGATAGAGAATTTTGGACCGGATTAAGAATACAGGCTGTTGATGCGGGGATCGCTAAATATTATAATCTACAGAATACAAGAGGTGTAATTGTAACTCACGTTGCACCGAATTCACCAGCAGAAAATGCCGATTTAAAAGTTGGTGATATAATTTTGAGAGTAGGTAAGTATAAAATAAATGACGACAACACACTTATAGGAGTATTACAGGAATTTAAAACCGGTGATACTTTAACACTTACAATTCTTCGTGAGAATAATCGATTAACCAAAACAATGAAATTGGAAAAGAAATGATAGAACGATATACTCGTCCCGAAATGGGAAAAATTTGGGAAGATGAATTCAAATATTCGACTTGGCTTAAAATTGAAATACTAGCATGCGAAGCCAGAGCTCAAATGAATGAAATTCCTTTTGAGGATATTGATGTTATAAAGAAAAAAGCTGCCTTTGATGTAAAAAGAATTCTAGAGATTGAAGAGACTACAAAACATGATGTAATAGCATTCTTAACGAATGTTGCTGAATATGTCGGTCATGAATCGAGGCATATACATTACGGTATGACTTCCTCGGATATACTTGATACGACTCTCTCCTACCAAATGAAAAGTGCAGGAGAAATTTTACTCAATCAATTGCATCAATTAAAAGAATCATTAAAGAAAAGAGCAATCGAACACAAGAAAACAATATGTGTCGGTAGAAGTCACGGTATTCATGCGGAACCAACTTCAATGGGATTAAAATTTGCGCTTTGGTTTGAAGAAAGTAAAAGAAATATTACTCGTTTGGAACATGCAATAGAAACAATAAGCGTTGGACAAATATCAGGCGCTGTCGGTACGTTTGAACATCTCTCTCCCAAAGTTGAAGAGTATGTCTGCGGCAAAATGGGATTAAAACCTGCCCCCGTTTCAACTCAAGTAATTCAAAGAGACAGACATGCAGAATTTCTAACAACCCTTTCAATAATTGCTGCTATGTTAGAGAAGATTGCAATTGAAATCCGTCATCTCCAAAGAACCGAAGTATTAGAAGCCGAAGAGTTTTTCTCTAAAGGACAAAAAGGTTCTTCCGCAATGCCGCATAAACGTAATCCAATTGTATCCGAACGGATTACTGGCTTAGCCAGATTAATCAGATCAAATGCGATGGCAGCAATAGAAAATGTTGCACTTTGGCATGAACGCGATATTTCACACTCGTCTGTAGAACGAGTGATTGTTCCGGACAGCTGCATTCTAATGAACTACATGCTTGATTTAACGATTAAGCTGATTGACAACTTAATTATATATCCCGAAAACATGCTGAAGAATTTAAACATAACAAGAGGGCTAGTCTTCTCACAAACAATTCTGCTGATGTTAGTAAACAAAGGTATAACAAGAGAAGATGCATATAAACTTGTTCAAACTTGTGCGATGGATGTTTGGCAGGACGAGGCAAAAAATCTGAAGGATGAATTGTTGGCTAATGAAAATATAATGAAATTACTTTCTGTAAATGAAGTTGAAGAAATTTTTGATAATAAAAAAATGTTAAAAAATATTGATTATATTTTTGAAAGAAGCGTTG
>CAYLVF010000211.1:4410-4997 GCA_964387045.1 uncultured Melioribacter sp.
CAAATCCTAAAATCGAATTTCTAAATTCTAAACAATATCGAAGCTTGAAATAGGAATATTCAAAACTGCTTCAACCTAATTACTGCAAATTTCTAGAGTACCATTAGTCTCAAATAGGCAAATTTCGGGTTTTAGAATCATTACCTTCCTACATATTCCAACATATTTATCTCATAATATTATGATTTCAAAGAAAAAGAATTCGTTTTCGGGGAAAATATTGACAATAATGACATCATGTATTATATTAGCACTCCGAAATAGCGAGTGCTAACAACAATTCAAAACAATCAAAAATGGAGGAAAGAGTCATGTCAGAATTCAAAATCAAACCTTTGGCTGATAGAGTAATTATTCAACCAGCAAAAGCCGAAGAAAAAACTAAAGGGGGCATTATTCTTCCCGATACTGCAAAAGAAAAACCAATCGAAGGTACAATAGTAGCAGTTGGCCCGGGCAGAGTAACAGAAGACGGCAAAGAAATAAAAATGAGTGTTAAGCAAGGCGATAAAGTATTGTATGGAAAGTATTCCGGTACCGAAGTCAACATTGAAGGCGAAGAATATTTAATTATGCGTGAAAGTGAC
>CAYLVF010000212.1:0-4990 GCA_964387045.1 uncultured Melioribacter sp.
TAAGTTAATTTCGATTAATTTGAAAGTTGGAGGAAAAAGTGGCGTTAAAGAAAAACCCAAAAGTCGATCTAAAAAGAAAGTATAAACGAATGTTTGAGATTGGTTTAATTATTTCATTAGCTCTCACAATCATTGCGTTTAAGTTCTTTCCTGAATTTGAAAAAGAATCCCTGGATCTTGATGGTCCACAAGAATTAGTTCAGGTAGAAGATGTTGAAGCAACAAAGCAGGAAGCTGCACCACCTCCGCCACCTAGACCCCCTATCCCCATAGAAGCACCTTCCGATGAAGTATTGGAAGATATAGAAATCATGTCAACCGAGCTAGATGTGGATGCTCAAGTATCAGCACCACCACCTCCTCCCGTTCAGGAAGAGGATGATGATGCTGAACCGGTATTTTTTGTCGCTGTTGAACAGCAGCCCGAACCGATTGGCGGATTAGAAGGAATTCAGAAACGTATTGTGTATCCTGAAATTGCAAAAAGAGCAGGTGTCCAAGGTCGTGTTTTTGTTAAAGCATTCGTTGATGAAAATGGGCATGTTGTGAAAGTAGAATTACTTAAAGGAATAGGTGCAGGTTGTGATGAGGCAGCTATGGAAGCAGTGAAGAATACCAAGTTTACACCGGGAAGACAAAGAGGCAAGGCGGTTAAAGTTCAGGTCTCGATTCCTATCGTATTCAGACTTCAATAATTTTTAGGCGCCTTCAAGGCGCCTTTTTTTATTTCCCACCGCATTCTAATATTAAATTTCTGTTAATAGACTTGCCATTCAAAAAAATGACTTGACAGTCATTCTCAGAACTGCTATGTTTACACCCAATTTTTTATGCTGTTTATTCCCTCAAATATCGAAAGTCTTCCAAGAAAAGAACGGGAGCGTATTTATAAGCAAGCAGATATTCTGAATGCTGCGGCTTATTTATTTGCGGAAAATGGTTACGAAAATACAACAATTGACGACATAGCCGAGAAATCAGAATTTGGCAAGGGAACTCTCTATAATTATTTCAGCGGTAAAGAAGAAATTTACTCAGCCATTTTAAGCAGTGTTTTCGATTCATATCTAAATTCACTTCGTGCAATTGATAAGGACAAAGTCAGTTTCTTTGATTTTATTTATGAGCTTACTGTTAGATTATTTTCTTTCTGTGTTAATTATAAGCATGCTTTTGCAATAATATCTAGAGCTAGAACAAACTCGACTACTCTTACGTCAAATACCGCTAAACTATTAAATGATTATCAGACAAAAACCGATGAAATTTTTATAAAGCGTATTGAGAGAGCAATTAATAAAAAAGAGATAAAAAAGATTGACCCGATTTCTTTGATAACTTTATACAGAAGCATGATTTTCCCATATGTGTATAATAAGATGTTCTGTAATCAGCAATATGAAATTGACATAGAGAAGGAAAGCAATTTAGTCGTAGATGTTCTCTTCAACGGGATTAATAGAAATTGAGAGTAAAAATAATTATGACACACTTTAGAACTGCTTATAGATTTGCCAAAGTTTACCGATTTATATCGGTAGTTCGCCGACAATTCCTTTATAACATTAAATTCACCGGCTAACTTTCGATTGTCAAAAAAAACTAATTGTAAAAAAATGGAGTATATGTGAGATTCAAAATAGTTTTTTTAATATTTCTTTTAGGTGTGAGCACTTTATATGCACAGTCGGAAAATTCAATTAAAATAGACCTTGAATTTGCTTTAGTAACAGCTTTGCAAAATAACCATGACCTTAAAAAGGCTAGGCTGGATTTTGAAAAAGCAGAAGAACAGGTGAGAGAAGCTTACGGGACATCACTTTTTCCGGCTATTAATGCTGATATCAGGTATGATAGAGCTTTAAAACGTCCGGAGTTTATTATTGAAACACCATTTTTTAGTGGACGTTTTCCTGCCGGGACAAAAAATACAATAACTTCTTCAATAACAGCTGAGCAACCGTTATTCAGCGGTGCTATGTTTCTTGCTGTAAATATTGCAAAAACTTTTGCGGCAATTTCTCAAAAAGCAGAACAATATTCTGAAGCAGATGTTATTAAAAATGTTAAAGAAGCTTACTATACATATCTATTATCTATACGCCTTATAGAATTATCCGAACTTCAAATTAAATTAGCCGAAGACAACTTAAAAGAAACTATGTTACTGTTTGATGCCGGTCTTGTTTCCGAATATGATCACATTAAAGCGAAAGTACAATATCAAAATATGATCCCTCTTTTAACCGAATCAAGAATGCAATCCAAATTAGCATTGAACAATCTCAAAATCCTAATGGGGGTTGAATTGGAAAAGGAAATTGAGATTAGCGATTCACTAGAGTATAAATTTATTACTATACCAAGATTTGAAGAAGGACTTCAATTAGTAATTGAAAGAAATAAACTTCTTAAACAAATGGAACTTCAAACCGAACTTTATGACTTGAATTCTTCATATCAGTTTACACAGCATCTTCCAAAATTAAATGCCTTTGCAAATTGGCAAGTACAGGCTCAGGAAAACGATGAACGTGTATTTTCCGACTGGAGATATATCAACTCCGTTATTGTTGGAGTTTCTCTTTCTGTTCCGATTTTTAGAGGTTGGGAATTAGATGCTAAAGCACAGCAAGCCGAAATCGACTATAAGAAATCGGTCGAAGATTATCTCAAGACAAAAAAATCTGTAAAGAATAGTTATGAAAATTCTGTATTGATGATTGAAAAAATTGAGCAGCAGATTACCGCTTATAAAGGAGCTGTTGATGAAAGCGAAAGAGGTTTCGAAATTGCTTCAAAGAGATTTGCTAGTGGTCTCGGTTCTCAAATCGAAGTAACTAATGCACTTGTTGATTTCTCACAAGCTAAAATTAATTATCTGCAATCGGTTCATAATTATTTTGTAGAACACGCTATCTTAGATTTACTTATCGGTAAATCAGTGGATGAAATTATTAATAAGAATTAAAAGGGCTAATTCATGAGAAATAAAATTAAATTCTTGACATTTCTGCTGGCTGCTATTGTTATAACATCATGCAGCGATAATGCAGATGAAATCGTAGAGGAGCAGAAAAAATCAATACATGTTGAAGTGCAGACTTTAACATCACAAGAGTATACGGATTATGTAAAAGTCGTAGGTACTATCAAAACGTATAACGATGCGAAAGTATCTCACGAAACCGGCGGGATCATTAAAGAAATAATTAAAGATAAAGGACAATATGTTAAAAAAGATGATGCAATATTAATTCTCGATAATGATTTTCTTAAAGCATCTATGGATGCCGCTAAAGCACAATACGAACTTGCCGAAGCACGTTTTCAACGGCAGCAAAAAGTATATAAGGATAATGTTGGAAGTGAATTTGAATTTCTGAATACCAAATATAACCGTGATCAATTAAAAGCTGTTTATGAACAAGCAAAGGTGATTTATGAAAAATCTTTCATCAAAGCGCCATTTAACGGGATTGTAGATTCGCGTTTTTATGAAGTGGGTGAATTTACACCACCGGCAGTTCCGGTTATAAGAGTGATAGACCCGTCGCGTTTGAAAATTGAAGCCGGTATGCCCGAAAGATTAGCGGCTCATATTAAACCCGGTGCCGATGTTCTTGTTTATATAAAAGAACTTTTTAGCGAACCGATAATAAGTAAGGTCGGTTATGTTGGGAAAGCATTAGACCCGGCAAACCGAACTTTCCCGATTGAAGTTATAATCGAAAACAAAACCGGCTTAATAAAACCTGATATGCTTGCAGAGATTTCTGTTTCTAAAGCAAGTTATTCTGATGTAGTGATTATCGCGGAAGAAGTAGTAACCAAGTCGGATGACGGCTATATAGTTTTTGTTGCTAACAATGGGAAAGCTGAAATTAGATATCTAGAAATATTAAGCAGGAGCAGCGAATTCATTGTTGTAAAAAACGGTCTCAATAAAGGAGATAAGTTGATTACCATTGGTTTTCAAAATTTAGTAGATGGTGAAAACATATCAATTGTTAATTAAGGATTTTTTTATATGAAAATTACTGACGTTAGTATAGATAACAGAACTAGTATTTTTATTCTTGTAGCGATAATAATTATAATCGGAATTTCTGCATACAGTTCATTACCCAGGGAAGCAGCACCTGATGTTCAAATTCCGTTAGTAATTGTTTCTACGCCTTATTTCGGAGTTTCTCCGGAAGATATCGAATCGTTAATTACTCAACCGCTTGAAAAAGAAATCAATACGATTAGCGAAGTCAAAGAATTAAGATCGGCATCGTATGAAGGTTATTCATTGATCCAAGCCGAGTTTCAAAGCGGATTTAATATTGACGAAGCGCTTCAAAAAATTAGAGACAAAGTTGAAAAAGCCGAACCTGATTTACCAACCGACGTTGAAAAACCGGAGATCATCGAAATTAACTTTTCCGAGTTCCCCATAATGACTTACAATATCAGCGGTCCGTTCGGTCTGGTTAAGCTGAAAGAAATTGCAGATGACCTTAAAGATGAAATCGAGAAAATTGACGGTGTCTTGGAAGTAAAAATTAGCGGTGGACTTGAAAGGGAAGTTAAAGTAGATGTGGATATTAACAAACTTGTTCATTACGATCTGCGTTTTGATGATATTATTGATGCAATTAGAAACGAAAATCAAACTATACCAGGCGGGTCAATCGATCTTGATAATAGTAGTTTTTTAGTTCGAGTTCCCGGCGAATTTGATAAACCGTATATTGTTCAAGACCTGGTTGCAAAAATGAAAGATGGTAAGCCGATTTATATCAGAGATGTTGCCAAAGTTTCATATGATTTCAAAGATAGAACAACATACGCCAGGGTAAACGCAGTTGATGCCGTTACAATGAATATATCTAAAAGAGTCGGTGCTAACATCATCGAAATCGCCGATAAGGTTAAAGAGATTGTCGAAGATGCTAAGCAAAAATATCCCGAGAACTTGGTCTTCAACTTAACAGTTGATTTT
>CAYLVF010000213.1:0-4693 GCA_964387045.1 uncultured Melioribacter sp.
CTGATAGACATGTATTTGTTTTTTGTAAAAACCAGGATGACCCGAAAAAAGCAAAGGAAGTATGTTCAGTTTCATGTATGGGCTGCGGTATCTGTGCACGCAAATCCGATGGCGGTGTTGTAATGGATAATAATCTTGCGGTTATTAACTATGCACAGCTTGACGTCTCTAAAATTCCGTTTGATAAATGCAAAACCAATGCAATTGGATACATTGACCTAAGAGAAAAATTAGCGATTGATATCCCGGTTGATGCAAGTTCAAGCATGGAAAAAGAATTAGCTTAGTCAATCATTATGGAAAGTGAATCTATCATAGAAAAAGGAATTGTTCTTTCGGCTGGCGATGGTCATGCAGAAATTGCGTTGATACAAACCGGAAGCTGTGAAGAATGCTCGGCAAAAATTTTCTGTAAACCTTCAGAGAATAAAAATTCAAAAATTATTGAGGTGGAAGATTCATTCGGAGTAAAAGCAGGTGATGAAGTTGATATTCAAATTAAAGGAAGCGATGTGCTGAAAGCATCATTCATGCTTTACGGAATGCCGCTTATTTTAATAGTAGTTGGAATTATAGCCGGCATGAATATTTTTACAAACGCCGTTTTACCGGAACTTCTTTCTTTTATTTTTGGAATTGGATTAACTGCGCTTTACTTCGGCAATTTATTGCTTATAAATAAATTCAAACACGCCAAACCAAAATTACCTCGAATTACTTTTGTAGAGCGGTTGTAAATTTTTATAATGGAACACCTACGGTGTTCTGTTTTCTTTTTAATTTTATTTTCTACAATAATGAATCGGCTATGCAGTTTAGATTTTATTCCAAACACTAAGATTGAATATTGTCTGCCGAAACTTGCTTTTGCATCAAAAAGGCTGATGACCGCAGGCTAGGACTTGCTTGGTATAAATTTCATAGTTGATATACTTAGTTACTTAAAAGCATTTACACAGAGAGCCGCAGAGAAAACACCGAGAACCACAGAGGAAATGCCGGTTAATCAGATAAGGAATGAAAATTAGATAAAAGATTTTTAAAACTTTGCAACTTTCTTTTACTAATGGTTGCATTGTCTAATTGTCGCATTGTTAATTCGCAAATCAGGAAATCCGTTAATTACAAAATCATTTTTCCAATCAGCCAACTTGTCCACTGAAGTTTTAACATAGGTGAATCATTCAATCAAATCATTCAACCAACATTCCATCCTTCCAACTTTCCATCATTCCAATCATACCAACCACCAAGCTATCAAATAAGATTAATAATTCTCTTCACGGATTAACCTATTGTAATTAAATTCTGTTTTACGCCGCAGTCTGCCGTCTTCATAATATGAAAAAGCTGTTCCTTCGAGTCTGCCGTTTTTGAAAATTACAAACTCGGCAACTTCTCCATTTTTATGATAAGTTTTGAAAATTCCATCGCGTATACCATTACTGTAAAATTCTTCGGCAAATAATTCACCGGATTTGTAGAAATATTTTACAGTTCCTTCAAACTGGTCATTCTTAAAATAAACTTCGGATAATAGTTCGCCTGTCTCATAATATGTATATGCTTTTCCGCTTAAGATATCATTAGAATAATTATACAAGCCGATAAGTACGCCGTTTCTATTATATTCTTTCGCTTCGCCGTTCTTTATCCCCTTGATATAATTAATTTCTTTAGCAATTGTACCGTTATCGTGGTAGTAAGCGGCAATTGAGTCAACCACACCATCAACAAATAATAGAACAGACTCGAGGTAACCGTTTGGATGGTAATATTTATTTATTCCGTCACGAATCCCTTCTTTAAAATTTACTTCGGCTTTTAGAGTACCGTCCTCGTAATATTCGTCAAAACTTTCTTCAACTTTATCAAATTTGCCGACAATATCGTAACGTTCTCGTTTAACTATTTGTCCGTTTTTATAGGTGTCAATTACTTTGATTGAGCCGTCTGGATAATAGATATAGGAAATTCCTTCAAGCTGATCGTCTTTGTAATTTGCTTCGAGGGCAACAACATTAAAATCATAATAAACTCTGCTTATACCTTGCAGTTTTCCATCAACATAATTACGTTCGACTTCAACGCCGCCGTCTTCAAAAAATATTTTAGAAACGCCGTGAAGTTCGTTGTTTTTATAATTCCATATTGCTTGAAGAGCACCGCTTTTATAATAAGTTCGGGTAAACCCGTTAAGCTCATTGTCTACATAATTCGGTTCTGCCCAAAGTTCACCTGTTTCATAAAACCATTTGGAAATACCTTGCAGCATTCCGTTTTTGTAATTCCAAATCATGCTTAGTGTACCGTCAAAAAAATACCAGCGCGATTCACCTTCTTCATTACCGTTTTCAAAATACCACTCCTTCCATAACTGTCCGTCATCGTAGTATTCTTTATACGTACCGTGCTTCACTCCGTCAACGTAAATGCCTTCGGTTTCAATCTTTCCGTTGGGATGATAAGTTCGTTTAACTTCCTGTGAATGAATAGAAATTATTACGAAGAGTAAAAGAATTGTAAACTTTAAAATGTTTTTCATAATCTCCGCTGAATAAGAATAACAAAACTAATGAATTGGTAAACCATTTTGAATGCAAAAATTATTTTATCTTTACACTGCTTAATCAAATTCATAAACAATTGAGATGACTCAATGTTCCTAACAAAAGAAAGATTAAATTTTTACGACTGCGATCCGGCAGGTATTATTTTTTATGCAAGTTTATTTAAAATTGCTCACACTGCTTATGAAAAATTCTTAGCGTATATTTCACCAGATCGTAACTTCTTTTTTGATGATGAACTTGTTCTGCCTATTATTCATTGCGAAGCTGATTATTATAAACCGTTAAAAGCTTTTGATGAAATCGATGTTTCGGTAATTGTACGGGAAGTTAGAGATAATTCATTTGAGTTAAAATACAAGTTTGAGATTGATTCTAAACTTTATGCCGAAGCTAAAACGGTACATGTTTGTGTTGATAAAACAAAATTTGAAAAGACTAATTTGCCAAATCAACTGAAATCAAAGTTAAATGAAAAATCAATGCCGCGAATTCGCGAATAAAAGCAATTAATTAAATAAATTTTGTAATTCGGATAAATTAACTTTTCCCATCTCATCAACAGGAATTTTTTCAATCTGATTAATCATTTTAGGGATTTTGTAGGAAGGTAAAATCTCTTTCAGTTTATCTTGAATTTCAGAGACATCTAATTTTGTGCTGCTTAAAACGGCAGCGCAGATTTTTTGTCCCCACTTTTCATCAGGTACTCCGAAAACGACAACTTCTTTTGTATAACCTAACTTTTTAATAACAAATTCAATTTCCTTCGGATCAATTTTTTCGCCGCCGGAAATTATGATATTATCTTTTCTCCCTATAACAAAAAGAAATCCATCATCATCAATGTAACCAATATCGCCTGTTTTATACCATCCGTTTTCAATTTTCTCTTTTGTTAGTGATTCGTTTTTGTAATACCCGGTAAATAATGAATCTGTTGAAACAAGAATTTCGTTCTGCTTAATTTCAATACTCACTCCGGGTAAAGGTTTGCCAGCAGAATCAATTTTATTAACCGCCTCTTCCGGTTTAAGTATTGAAATCATTGATCCGGTTTCGGTAGAACCATAAACTTTATAGACAGGTAATCCTTTGCTTATTCCTTCTTTAAATAAAGATGATTCAACCGGACCGCCTCCGACAAAAATTGCTTTTGTGTTTTTCAATTCAGTAGTATTGCTTTGAAGCAAACTTCGATATGTTGCATTGACGAGCGAAATGTAATCGGGTTTAAAGCGATTTACTCCGTCAATTATTTTTTTCGTTGATACATTTTGGGGAATACAAAGAGTTCCGCCCGTGAGCAATGTTCTAATTATAATTTGGAATCCGCCGATACGGTAGAAGGGAAGTGAAGCCAGCCATTTTTTCTCTTCTTCAAGATGAATTGTTTTATCGATCGATGATGCACTTGCAAACAAACTATTATACGTGTGAACAACAGCTTTGTTTTCACCGGTTGTACCGGAAGTAAACATTATCAATGCAGCGGACATTTTATTGGAAGCAGAATTCTTTCCGACTATTTTATCAGCCAACAATTTACATCTGGTGAATTTAATCTGCCGGTCGATTTCATTTTTTGCCGGTTTAGTACTAATTGGAAACACAACGCCGCCGATTTTCCAAACGGATAACAAATCAACAATAAATTGATAAGAATGTTCTGCAAACAAACCGACTATATCATTCCGGTTTATATCCTTCTCTGTTAATGTTTCAGTTTTTTCGTTAATATGATCTGCAAGCTGTTGATAAGTTAATTCCATCTCATCAGTTACAACAGCTTTTCGGCTGCCGTATAATTCAGCGGATTCGGAAAACCAATTATTATTTATTTTCGGAAGCATCATTTTAAACTGAGCTTAAAAGGAGATAGATAATTATTAAGTGAGTAATCAATTATACCGTTATAAACCGGGAAAGCATCACCGGCAGGCTGATTACTAAACATTTCGGAAGTCCCTAAACCTTGCGCTAAATTATTATTAACTAAAGAAGACGATAAAACTAAATGTCGTTTCCCGATATTACTTTCAAGTGAAGATGAAGTAATTATGCTTACATCCTTATCGTCTGCTAAATCAATTAACTAGAAGAAAATTTGCACACCACCGAAT
>CAYLVF010000213.1:4703-4986 GCA_964387045.1 uncultured Melioribacter sp.
GAGCATCGGTTTAATTACAAAAAACTTTATGTTGGAATCGGCAATAAGATGTTCGGCATCGGTTAAAGTGCGTAACGATTCATCCGTTGCCAGAGGTATAGGTGATTCATAAGATAGTTTTATTAAATCGTTTATATCTTTAACAGGCTGCTCAATATATTCAATAGTAAAGTATTCCAGTTTTTTACTTCTCAGAAGAGTATTTTTCATATTCCAAGAGCCGTTAGGATCAATTCTGAATTTTAATTTTGCGTTAAGCTCACCTACTACCCATGCAAGTAGT
>CAYLVF010000214.1:0-3572 GCA_964387045.1 uncultured Melioribacter sp.
CAATTGTTGGTGACGGCTATAAATCTTTAGAAGAAAATGATAAAGTTGAATATTCTGTAACTCAAGGTGCAAAAGGTCTACAAGCATCCGAAGTTAGATTGCTTAACTAATCATTATAGATTTTAGATCTAAGATCCCGGCTTCTGTCGGGATTTTTTTACTCTTATTATCTGTCGAATCATTATCCCCTTTTTGAACTTCATTGCTGTTTTTGTTTTCTCCGCTTAAAACATTAATCCGATTTAAAATTATTCATTAGCGCAAGAAGAAATTTCTATCTAAATTGTTATCATAAGTGTAAAAAAGGATTATGAAATGGAATATAACGTTGAATATTTAGCCGAAAAGAAAATTGTGTTTATTAAAATGCTAGGACGATTAAATTTTCAGATAGTAGAACAATTTTCAAAAGAGGCGGTTAAGATAGCACGCCAGAATCAATGTAGTAAATTTATTATCGACCACACTAAAGCAAAAATCAGAGAAGGTGCTTTCCAAATACATGCCGCCGGCGATGAGCTGCAGCAATTTGGTTTTCAAAATACTGATAAGATTGCTATACTTATATCTGATCTTGATGATAACCCGGATTCATATGAATCAATTAATATCAACAGCCGCTGGAGTGATATTAAGTACTTTGATGGTACCAACATTCAAAAAGCATTCAGCTGGCTTGATGAATAAGAATAGCAACAGAATAACATCGGATTTTTAATAATGTTTTATTAATGAATTGAGCTTTTGGAAGGAGTAAATATGAGCAAAGGAATGAATATCAAAAAGAGTGAAAAGAAATCGCCAACAAAAACTAAAAAAGAGAAAAAGCAAGCTAAAAGGGATAAGAAGGAGAATGATTCGACTAGAATGAAACAAATTCCTTTAAAGTAGTCTGGTAGTTTTTTGGTTTCAAATTTCATGTTCACTTTTTTTGTTTTGTTAAACTTCCGGATTGGAACGCGGACATTATCGTAACGGTCAAATTAAAATCCGAAAAATAGTATGACAGTATAGCCCGATGATGATTCTTGCTTTATGTGGTTTCGTATTCTCTTCATCAGCTCCCGCTCTTAATGAGGCAGTGGTTTTCCCATCCCATAATTATTGCAATAAATTTTATTAATGATCGTAAAACCGTTTGATGGTTTAAAATAAGTTCAACTTTCACGAAATTGCATAAAGATTAGCAGACATCGGAAAAAATTTAGAATTTTGAGCAGTTTTTAGTTTTTTTGATTTGTGAAGTGAACAACTTTATATCAGTTATTTGTATCTTTAGCACTACTCTTGTAATGAAAAATATCTATTTTTAATTGAAAGTTTAATCAGGCAATATTTTTTCATGAAAGAAAAAATCACAAAACTAAGTTTCCCGATAATAATAATCTCTTTTATTGTAATTGCTATTACAATTATAGCCGGCGGATACTTCGCGTACATTATTCAAGAACGCGCTATAATAAATAACCGCTATTACCAACTCTCTGCAATAAAAACCTTAAAAGTGAATCAAATCGTTGAGTGGAGAAAGGAGAGAATCGGTGATGCAAATATTCTGCTCAAGAACACCCTCCTTACAAATGAGATAAAAGCTTTTATTAAGGATAAGGATTCAAATGCGAAAGAAAATATTTTAACATGGTTTGATTTACTTAAAAGATCTTATGGTTACGGTGAGGTTGTTTTAACCGATGAGAAACTTACTCCTATTTTAAGTACAGATAAAGGAACAATCTATACACAAGATCATATAAACAACCACTACCAATTATTATCTAATGATAGTGTTGTTATTTCGTCGCTGCATAAAACCGAACACGAACATATTCATTTTACACTTGGCATAAACTTACAAGAAAAAGATGTTGCTTACGCTCATTTATTAATTCGAATTGACCCAAATAATTTTATTTATCCGCTAATACAATCCTGGCCTACCCCGAGCAAAACCGCTGAAACAATTTTGGTAAAAGCTGAAGGAGATTCACTTGTTTATTTAAATGAACTTCGTCATCTTTCCAATACAGCCTTAAAACTGAAAAAACCAATGTCGGAAAAAGATTTGCCGTCTGTTCGGGCAATATTAGGTCATGAGGGTATTTTCCGTGGTTATGATTATCGCGGTGTTAAAGTACTTGCCGACATAAGCAAAATTCCGGATTCCGATTGGTCAATTATTTCAAAAATAGATGAAGACGAAATTTTTGGTGATCTCAAATCATCATTGCGAAACACTATAATTATTTTGATAATTCTTATCGCAATGAGTTATATAATATTCATATTGATCTGGCGTTCATTAAAGTTTACTGCACAAAACAGAGAACTTACTTTACAGAAAGAAAAACTCTATTTTTCTGAACACCTCCGTTTATTAAATGAATATGCCAACGATGCAATTTTTACTTCAGATTCTAATAGAAATATTCTTTATGCAAATAAAAAAGCATCTGTAATTTACGGTTACGAAAAAGATGAATTACTTTCGATGAAAATGGATAAACTCATTTCTCCAAAATCTTTAGAGCTGATGCAGGAAAGATTGCAAGAACTTATGGAGAATAAGAGTATACTTTATGAATCTTATCATGTTAGGAAAAACGGTGAAATATTCCCGGTTGAATTAAGCATAACTTACTTTTCCTCGGAAGACAACGATTACATATTGAGTATTCATAGAGATATTAGCGAAAGAAAAGAAGCAGAAAAGAACATAAACCATTTAACTAATCTTTATGCAACTCTAAGCCAGATAAATCAAACAATTGTTAGAGAAAACAACAGAGAAGAACTCTTTAAAAAGATTTCCAAAATACCTGTTGATTTCGGGAAGATGATCGGATGTGCTCTTTATATTAAAGATGAAATTTCAGACCGGCTTATTTTAAAATCATGCTACGGTATTGAAAATTATTTCAACTATTTATTAAATCAAAAAGACAAAAATAAATCTGAAGACTTTGTTTCAAAAGCATTCGAGGAAAACAATCCCCGGGTTATAAACTCATTACGAAATTATAACACTAATTCGCAATGGATAATTAGAGCAGCCGAAGCCGGAATAAATTCCTGTGCTGCCGCAGCGATTCATTTTTATTCTAAACCGGTGGGTGCTCTTGTGCTTTACTCACAAGACGAAAATTATTTCAATACTCCGGAATTAAAACTACTTGAAGAAATAACAACCGACATATCATTTGCTTTGGAAGTATTCGACCGGAATCAAAAACGAGAGCAGTATGAAAAGGAAATTGAAGAAAACGAAAAAAGATTAGCAAGGTTATTTTCCAATTTACCCGGAATTGCATATCGATGCCAAGTTGACCGGGGTTGGACGATGGAATTTATGAGCGATGCAACTTTCAATATTACCGGGTATACTCCCGATGAATTTATTGAGAATAAAATAATTTCTTACGGTGATTTAATTTTACCGGAAGACCGCCAATTTGTTTGGGATGAAATTCAATCTGCAATTAAGAAAAACTCGATCTTTACTTTGGTTTACAGGATTAAGCCGCGAGAAGGAAGTTACAGGTGGGTATGGGAAAGAGGCGTTTCAATTAAGGATG
>CAYLVF010000214.1:3582-4979 GCA_964387045.1 uncultured Melioribacter sp.
CCGCCGGTAATGTGGTTGCTCTCGAAGGATTTGTAAGCGATATAACCGACACAAAAGAAGCTTCAGAGAAGCTGCAAAAAAGTGAAGAGTCTTTTAAGTATTTGTTCAAACACAATCCGTTATCAATGTGGATTTATGATATTAATTCGTGGAACTTTCTCGAAGTTAATGATGCTGCGATTTCTAAATACGGATATACAAGAGAAGAATTTTTTTCAATGACACTTGTAGAACTACGCCCCGAGGAAGAAAAGGAAAACCTAATCGAAAATTTGAGAAAAAAACGGGTGAGAGTTACAGAAACGGGTGAATGGAAACACAAATTAAAAAACGGAGAGGTTATAGATGTACTTATTATCTCTCATCAAATCGAATTCAAAAATACCGATGCTGTTCTTGTTGTAGCCATAGATATTACCGATAGGAAAAAAACTCAAACCGAATTATTGTTTGCAAAAGAAAAAGCCGAAGCAGCAAATAAATTGAAATCCGAATTCCTTGCCCAAATGTCGCACGAAATTCGTACACCTGTTAATGTGATTCTTAGCTTCAGTAATCTTATTAAGGATACAATAGATTCATATCTTGATCAAGACATGAAAGAAGGATTCAATGCTATTGAGCATGCCAGCACTAGGTTAATAAGAACAATCGATTCAATATTAAACATGGCACAAATTCAAACCGGGGCATTTGAAATTAACCCGGAAGTCATTTCTTTTTATGACGATATCTTATTGATTCTTCATAAAGAGTTTCTGCCTTTTGCACAATCAAAGAATCTTATATTCTCAATCGAAGTTAATTGCAATAGTTCGCTTATCGAAGGAGATAGCTATAGTATTTCACAACTGTTCGCTAACCTAATTGATAATGCGATTAAGTATACTGACAAAGGTGAAGTAAAAATTAATCTGCATTGTAGCGAAGAGAATATATTGGTTGAAGTTACGGATACCGGAGTAGGTATTTCCGAAGAATTTCTTCCATATATATTCCATGCATTTAGCCAAGAAGAAACAGGTTACACACGCCGATTTGAAGGAAGCGGTTTAGGTCTCGCTTTGGTTAAAAGTTACTGCGATATGAACAAAGCAAAAATTGAAGTGAAAAGTAAAAAAAATATTGGAACTACTTTTACCGTTTCTTTCCAAAAAATTTAGCCGGTATAAGAATATTTTTTGCGTTTGAGATTAAAATTAACAAGCATAGTATTACTTATTATTATTATATAATTGGAAGCTATATGAAGAAAAACGACGAGCCGATAATTGTCGAACAAATCTTTGAAAATAATATTCAGAGAATTTGGAATTCGATTACGGATATTAAAGAAATGCATAATTGGTATTTTGAAAATATCCCGTCATTCTTGCCGGAAGTTGGATTTAAAACTC
>CAYLVF010000215.1:0-4970 GCA_964387045.1 uncultured Melioribacter sp.
GTGATGCGAGCTGTGGATTTGATTCATAGTAATCCTAATCCGACAAGAGAAGACATTGCCCGCAAACTTAGATCTAATATCTGCAGATGTACCGGTTATAAAAAAATAATTGATTCAATAGAATATGCAGCAGAAGCTATTCGTGAGTTGAAAGAAATTCAAGATCCGAAAATTTCAAAAACGGGTATTGGTAAGAAGTATCCAAAATATAATGCTAAGAATATGGTACTTGGTTTCAGTCCTTATGTGGAAGATATAAAACTTGAAGGAATGCTTCACGCCGCATTAAAATTTAGCGATCATCCTCGTGCAATTATTAAATCAATTAATACATCAAAAGCAGAAAAGCTGGATGGCGTAATTAAAATAGTTACTGCAAAAGATATTCCCGGTGATAGATATACCGGATTAATAATTAACGATTGGCCTGTTATTGTTGCCGAAGGAGAAGAAACACGATACATCGGAGATGTGCTGGCTTCGGTTATTGCCGAAAGTGAATTAATTGCAAAAGAAGCAGTTAATCTAATAGAAGTTGAATATGAAGTTCTCAAACCGGTAACCGATCCATTTGAAGCGTTAAAAGAAGATGCACCGAAAATTCATCCAAAAGGAAACATTTTATCTTCCACAAAAATAAAAAGGGGGGATAGCGAAAGTGCATTTGATGAAGCTGCCTATATTTCAAAGGGAAGATATACAACACAATTTGTAGAACACGGTTATTTGGAAACAGAATGTTCGGTTGCTAAACCCGATAAAGAAGGTGGTGTGGAAGTACTTTCGCAAGGACAAGGTATTTACGAGGACAGAAAACAAATTGCCCGAGTTTTAAATTTACCTGAAGATAAAGTAAGAGTAATATTGGTTCCAAACGGTGGTGGATTCGGAGGGAAGGAAGATTTAACTGTTCAACATCATGCCGCACTTTGCTCATTGCTTACCGATCAACCGGTTAGATTAAAATTAACCCGCGATGAATCTATACGTATGCATCCCAAAAGACATCCGTTAATTATGGATTATACAGTTGCTTGCGATAACAACGGAATGTTGACTGCTCTGAAAGCAGATATTGTTGGTGATACCGGCGCTTATGCATCTGTTGGAATGAAAGTGCTCGAAAGAGCCGCAGGTCATGCAACCGGTGCTTACTCTATCCCTAATGCAGAAATCATAAGTAAAGCTGTTTATACTAATAATATCCCGTGCGGAGCAATGCGCGGTTTCGGTGTTAATCAAGTTACTTTTGCTATTGAAAGCTGTATCGATGATTTATGCGAACAAGGCGGATTCGATAGATGGGAATTTCGTTACAATAATGCCTTGATTGATGGCGGTGTTACTGCAACCGGACAAATTCTTAAAGGGGGAACAGGTGTTAGAGATACTTTACTTGCCGTGAAAGATGATTTTAATAATGCAAAGTTTGCCGGTATTGCGTGCGGAATTAAAAACACAGGTATAGGCAATGGTATGCCGGATGAAGGTATTGTCAAAATAGAAGTTGTATCGAAAGACCATGTTATTCTTCATCACGGTTGGACTGAAATGGGGCAGGGTGTAAATACTATGGTTGTTCAATTTCTTTGCAATGAAACCGGTTTAGACCCAAATATTGTCGAAGTAAAAGTCGATACAAAAGCTAATGCTATTTCGGGAATGACGACTGCTTCAAGGGCAACTTCAATTGTCGGTAATGCTATTATCGAAACCGCAAAAGAATTTGTAAAAGATTTAGAAAAACATTCTTTAGCTGAACTTACAGGTAAAGTTTATGAAGGGAAATGGATTTGTGATTGGACTACAAAACCCGAAGATTTAGATAAAGAAATAGTTACTCATTATTCATACAGTTATGCAACACAAGTCGTAATATTAGATGATAAAGGTGACGTCGCAAAAGTAATAGCCGCTCACGATGCCGGTAAAATTATTAATCCGAATTTATTCGAAGGACAAATTGAAGGCTCGGTTCATATGGGATTAGGTTATGCTTTATCCGAAGAATTAGTTATGAAAGATGGTTTTCCGCAGACAACAAATTTCAGAGATTTAGGAATTCTGCGTGCACAACAAACTCCCGAAATAAAAGTTATAGGTATCGAAGTTCATGATCCGATTGGTCCGCATGGTGCAAAAGGTGTCGGTGAAATTGGCTTAGTTCCTACTGCGGGTGCTGTTGCCAATGCTCTTTATCAATATGATAAGGTTAAGTATTATACTTTACCGATGAAGAATAGAGTTAAACCAACTGAAAAAACTTAAAACCATTAAAACATTTTAACCACAAGGTTCACAAGGAAAGCACAACGTTCACTAAGAAAGTCTTTGTGACCATTGTGAATTCTTAGTGTCCGTTGTGGTTTAAGTTAATTCCTTGATAGCATTTTTATTCGAACAAACTTCTTTCGACAAGCTCACATATAATATGAGCAACGGTAATGTGTCCTTCTTGAATTCGTTGTGTATTTGAGGAAGGGATTATAATAGGTACATCGACAATATCTTTACACATACCGCCGTTACCACCAAGTAATCCAATAACTTTCATCCCTTTTGATTTTGCCTTTTCAATCGCAAGCAGAATATTTTTTGAATTCCCGCTTGTAGAAATTGCAAGTAAAACATCACCCTTATTTCCAAGTCCTTCAACATTACGAGCAAATACATTTTTGAAACCTATGTCATTTCCGCCGGCGGTTAAGTTTGATGTATCTGTGGTTAGAGCAATTGCCGGTATTGCAGGGCGCTGTATATCATGTGATAATCTGATCATAAATTCGGCTGCAATATGCTGGCTGTCGGCTGCGCTGCCCCCGTTGCCGCAGAGAAGAAGTTTATTACCATTTTTAAAAGCTTCAACAAGAATATTGACCGCACTTATAATATCCGCAGAACATTCTTTTTCGATAAGTAATTTTACTTCGGCACTTTCTTTAAGTGAATTGTGTATGAATTGTTGTTTATTCATAAAATAGTTCTTTAGTTATAGTTTAGGAAGTAATGAGCGAACACGCTTTATTAATTCTTATTTAAAGTAAGTTTACTATTACTTGTTCGTTGTTCATTTAATTCCTCTTCAACGCTAACATCATCCCAAGCTTCTGAAATTTCGTCTCGTAATTTATCTAACCGCTCAATAATCTCTTTTGCCTGGTACTTATTTTTTGAAGACCTAATAAGCTTATATTTCTTTTTTGTTTTAGACATTATTCACTCCATATATTTTAATTTACTCAAAAAAAAATTAAATCACCTTTGGCTCATAAATATGCACCGTATCTGCAAACTCCTTAATCTTTCCCCAATTACTTTCATCTTCAAAAAAGTTACCGGTTACAATAACTTTTGCGCCGCTCTGTACTTTTTCAAATGCTGTTTTAGGATCACGAATCCCGCCGCCAACAATTATTGGTAACGAACAATATTGTGAAACCATTTTAATCATTTCATTTGGAACCGGCAACTCTGCTCCCGAGCCGGCTTCAAGATAAATTAATTTCATTCCCATATATTCCGCTGCAAGAGCAGTAGATGCCGCAATCTCCGGTTTATTTCTAGGTATCGGTTTACTGTTGCTTATATATTCTGCCGTAGTCGGTTTGCCGGATTCGATTAACATATACCCGGTAGAAATTGGTTCTATACCAATCTTCTTTATTAATGGTGCGGCGACTACATGCTTTCCAATTATTTGATCTGCATTTCTTCCGCTTATAAGAGATATATATAGCAGTGCATTTGCTTTAGCAGAAATCTGATCAATACCTCCTGGGAAAATTATCACCGGGATAGAACAACTCGATTTTATTGAATCGATTGTTTCATCAATATTTCCATTTAAAAGTAAACTTCCGCCGATTAGAAATCCGTCAACTCCCGATTCTTCACAATGCTTTGCAAATTTTGAAATCTTATCTGTAGAAAGTTTATCAGGGTCTATTAGAATTAAATAGGCAGCACCTTTATTTGCAATTATATCTTGTAAATAGTTATACGTTTTCAATGTTTTATTTCTTTGTTATAATTGAATAGTAAAATAGTAAAGATTGATAAAATTCTCACTACTTAATTGATAATTGTGATTAAATGAAAAGAGGAAAATCAAAAGACACCCCCAAATTCCCGCTTTACTGTGATTTCAGTTGTAAGCATGCTGATTTTTCAGACCCCGAGTCAATCGGTGCTTGCAGAAAAGAATTAGCAGTTTGGTGCAAACATTTTAAGAGATACAATAACAAACACAATAAATGCTTCGCGATAAGTTAACTACAGCGTTGCTTGATGGAATTCGAATAATTTCATTTTCATATCATTTTTCCAGTAAATATCATACTGAAAATCCATCCCTTTCACAGTCATTCGAGTATCCATTGATTCGTAAATATCTTGAATGACATCTTCCGGAATAATTACAGTGATTGTTTCGGTTGGTCCTTGAATATTGTAAACGTCTCTTGTCGGCGGTCGGTCAGGTAAAAATTCATGTGGAACGCCGTCAATATTAAAAATAATTTTTTCAAAAAAAGGCCATTGATTTGAGACATAAGATGCCGCAATAGAAAATGTTCTACTATTTTTCTCCTGAAAGCAGAAAAATTGTAATTCGGTGTAGAAGGTTTGCAGCTGAAACTCACCTCTTACCTGAATACGCGGTGAGGAGTAATTAATAATATCCGGATTACTATCAGACACAATTTTTATAACATTAAACCCGCCGCCGCAGGAGGTTATCAACAATGTAATAACCAACGAAAAAAATATTTTTTTCATATCTTTCAAAAGAATTGTTGTAATTAATTGTTCCAAATTACTTTATTCTCTAATTCTATCCAAACCTCAAAAGAGGAATCGTTATGCCTAAATACAATTTAACTGTTTACGAAAAGCCAACTTGTACAACATGCAGAAAACTAGCAAAAAAATTAACCGAATACAGAATCGATTTTGAAAAAGTAAATTATTAC